>JAITWD010000237.1 GCA_031285465.1 Lachnospiraceae bacterium | reverse complement strand
ATGGCGCAGCTCCTTTGCGCAGAGCATCTGACAGGCATGTCATTTGCAACCGATGCCAAGGTTATCTATGGCAACTACATGGATACAGGAATCGTAATACATAAAATCCCCAGCCAACCATCTTCGGTAGCATTGCCAGCAGAACCATCGGCGGAGTCGCTGGCAGAACCATCGGTGGAATCGCCGGCGGAAATACTGGCAGAGTCGATTGATGCAAATCCGCCGACCGCCGGTTCAGCGCCCAGCGGGCAACGGTACAAATACTACCTGCTTGAAGCCGATGAGGGTAACAACACCCCCCGAGTCATTAATCAAAATGATATCATCCGTCATCAGGACATCCATCCGGACAATGCCCATCGGATCGCGTCGCTTAATATTATCGAAATGCGTTTGACCATTGAAACCGCCTTCCCCGATGTATTGCATTCCCCGTTTTTTTTGGTGTCGAGCGATTTCATGAAATTGATCAATACCTATGATGAAGAGATCGCGGGGATCCATATCAAGCTGTGGGAAAAAGAGAGTTACATCAATAAAACCTATAAGTTACCCATTTTCCAGACGGTGGACTGCTTATCGGCACACAGCCGTTTGAGTTTGGATAAGACCACCATTGAGCGATTGATCCTCGACGGTGATAAGTTGGACGACCAGGCGATTTTTCGTCTTAGCGGCTTCACCCACGGGTATATTATCGCCCGCCTGGATATGGTGGAGAGTATGATCCGGCGTAAATTAAAGGGGATTCGCTATCGTGAGGTTGAGGTATATCAGTGATGAACGCCGTTCATTTAAAATGATGTCTCGAAACAGGACAAAAAGAATCATAATACCGCAAAAATGGTGAAAGATGTAGCGAATAACGCGCATTGACAAAAAAAGAAGGTGAAGATATAATGTTGATAATTGTCGTTTTAAGTAAAGCGCGTGGAGGTAGTAATGAGAAAATCAACATCACTGGGTAAAAATCTGGCACAGGTGGCACTAAATCTGACCAAAACCAATATCAATTCGGTGTGTATGTGTTATCTGTCCCAACCGAAAATGCCGGAAGGCTATCGTAAATTATTAAAGAAATAAAAATAGATTATGAATAATGCTACTCGTTAGTTGATCATTCGGGAGGCGGGGTGCTTTCCGGCGTGTTTGTTTTACGCAAAAATAGGGGATATCAACAATGCAGTCTTTACCGAAAATAGCTGTATGTGACAACAACATCGCGGTGTGTGGATTTATCGAAACGACCATCGAAAAATACGCCAATTTCATGCAAGAGCAATTCTGCGTCAAACAGTATTCTTCCGAACTAGAGTTGATCAGTGAACTGGAGCATGGTGAATATTTCGATATCATTTTTATCAGTACCGGTTTGGATAACGGCAGGGGGTTCGAGGTCTGTCGGCGGATCAGGGAGGAATTTCACTATCCGAACAGCCATATTTATTTTCTCCATCCCGGCACCGAAATCAACCGGACCTTTCTCCGGGTGCAACCGATGGATGTGTTGCCGATGCCGCTACATAAGCAAGATATTTTGGCCGCCCTGCAAAAGAGTATCAGCATTTTGGGCGCGTCGGGCGGTGCGGAAGAGTTCTTTATCTATCAAAGTAACCATGAGTATTATAAGGTGCTAAAGGGCAATATCTACTATTTTAGCAGGGTCAAGAATAGTGAAAAGATTAAAATAGTTACCGCCCACGGTACCAATGAGTTTTACTCGTCGATGAAGAAGGTATTCGATCAACTGTCAGGCGGCGGTTTTCTTTTTATTGATCGTTCGATCATCGTTAATATTTTGCAGATCGAGCATTTTAAACTTGAGGGGGTGAAGCTATATCATGACGATGAGATTCTGCCGATCTCCCAGTTGCGGTATGGCGAGTTACTTGCCGAGTGGCGGAAACTAAGCTCCAAAAACTTTTTTATAAACGAATAGAGGATTAACCAATTATTTTGGCGGAGGAAACGGGTTTATGAACGAACTTATATATTCGGTTATTTACATTTTGATTGATTTCTTGGGCACTTATTTGAATTACTGTTACTTGAAAATGCTGAATGGTCATGCGGTTTACAATCGCAAGTGGGAATTGTGTAGTTATGTGGTATGGCATGTCCTTAATTATTTGCTGGTCTTGTGCAGAATACCTCCGTTTCTGTTGGTTTCTATAAACTGTATTGTGATTTTTTTGATAACCATGAATTATGCGTCAACATTTAAACGGAAATTAATTTCGTTAGTATTAACCGTATTGATCTCACTTATTTCGGAAATCGTAATAAGTTTTATATTTGGTAATTCCTTGGATAAAACATCGGTAAATGTTCAAATGGGTTTATGTAGTAAGGCGATTGTTTATGGAACATGGCTTCTTTTCAGTAAATTTCTAACCCCGACCTTTAAATACAGAAAATCTTACATACGATTGCATCTGCCGCTGGCTTTTCTGGTGGTGATGCTCTACTCCAATACCTTGCTACAATTGGGCGATTTTACCTTTCAGCAAATGATGAGCAGTATTATCATAATGATCATCATGCTGGTTATCCTGGTTTACGTCAGTAAGATGGATTATGACCGCATAACGGCGGAATATCTATTTGCCCGTCAACGCGCCGAGATCCAGAAGTATCAATATGAACAGATCCTTAAATCGGATGCCGATGCCATCTCACTGTCGAAGCGGCTGGATATGTACCTTCGTAAGATCAAAGATGTCATCGGTCGGTCCTATGAGCAGACCGACGAGGTGGACGAGTTTATCCGGCAGGCACTGGCGGAGAATATCAGCGTGGACAGTGTACCCCTTCAGACCGACAATCTGATCATTGACAGTATTATCAACTCCCAAGTATTTAAGGCACGGGCGCAGGGGTTCGAGATTGACTGTAAGGCGCTTATTCCGGAGCAGATCAATACTGCGTCGATCAAGGATGAGATGGCTTATGGGATTAATAAGCTTCTGGATGCCGCGTTTGATAATGGGGAAAGTATTTCCGACCGAAAGATCAGGATCCTTCTGCGGTTTCAAGCCAACTGCATCTTTTTATTCGTGCTCTATCAGGTAGACGAGACCAATCGGAAAGCTGCGGGCGAGCTGACCAAAGCCAACCGGAAGGTAATTGATGCCATTAATGAAACCTTTCCCCGCCACAGAGGGCTGGCACATTATGAGGTTGCTAAGAGGGAGGCGGTTTGGTCGTTGATGATCTTTAGTGATTGATCTTGGCGGAAGTAGATATTGCTAAGAATGAAGATGACATAGCTACAATTATATAATAAGATAAACTTTTTATAATTAGTCATGGCAAAAATTTTGCTGTGGCTAATTTTGTGTTTAGAAAATCAGTAGATAATCAATTATGCGCAATTTAAGGATGATTAATAAGATTTTACGCGATAAAAGCAAAAATATCGGCAATAAACCATTGTTTGGAGGGACTTTGGTTACCGGCAAATTTTTTGCGATATAATTTCGTCAATAAGCATATCTCCTTTTTCATTTGTTTGTCTGTTTGTTCTTCCATGTTGTGGAAGGTAACTGGAGGCATATCGGTTACTTTCCACAAAAGGAAAGGATGCTAAGTGATAAAGTAGTTAATGCCAATGAATTGTCGGGGGCGGATCATGAGTACAAAAGAAGATTATAATAACTATGCTTTTGTCAGGGGGACAATTGCAGAAGAATTTATTTTGAGCCACGAACTTTACGAAGAACGGTTTTATTTGACCACCATTAGTGTTTTACGGAATAGCGGTGTGTCCGATGATCTTCTGCTGATGGTTCCGGATTGCTTTATTGACCCGGAAAAAAAGTATAAGGGCTTGACCATTTCGGTGGTTGGTCAGTATCGCTCGCACACCATCCACGTTAATAAGAGAAGACAAATTAAGCTTTGGATATTTGCGAAGAAAATAAAGGTCGGCGATCAAATAGATATGATCAGAGAAAATAATCAAATATATCTACGCGGCTATTTGAAAAAGCCCCCCACCGTGCGTATTTCCGCCTCTGGCTGGCTAGTTTCTGATTTAGTGCTTGAAGTCCCGCGTTCCTATGGTAAATCAGATAGTATTCCTTGCGTTTGTTGGGCTATTGATGCCGGTAGTCATTCGGTTGGTGAGTTGTGTATTGTCAGAGGGCGAATCCAAAGCCGTAAATACCAAAAGCAATTATCGGATGGAGAAATATGCATTCGTACAGCTTATGAAGTGGCAGTTAGAAGTGTGGAATTTGAGAAATACGAACATTGTTTGCTGGATCATGTTAGTGCTCCGCAAATCGGTCCCCCAGTATGATTGATTATTATTAGATAACAGGAGTAGAGATGTCACAGCTGAAAACGTTTGATTTATCAATGGTAGAAGATATTACCGATATCCATAAGCTTTTGGAAGAATTGATTGCATCCAATAGGAATAATCCGATTATTATTATTGCCCCGGCATCGGACAAAGGGGTTGAGATAGTGGAAGTTGACGATGAAAAGATTTTTGATTTAGAGGGATATGTCACAAAGATGCTCCATAAAATAGGTGTTCCCTGCCATAAATTGGGTTATAAAATTCTCCATAGCGCAATTGTTTTACTGGTGGAAAACGAAAAAATGCGCGGAAATATTTCCAAAGAGTTATATCCCCTTTTGTCCGATCAGTATAATTCAACGCCCAGTCGTATTGAACATGCGATCAGAAGTATTAAGATGAGCATGTGGCATAATGGGATACATGAAGAACTAAGAGAAATACTCGAATATTATGCAATTGATAGTAAGAAGCCACCACGAAACAAGGTGTTTATGATGGCTATTGCTAAAACCACTTTACGGGATTTAATGATTGAAAATTAAAGTTTAGACGCTAATGCGCATCACATTTTGAAGTGAAGATACATGACATTACTTGATGAAGAAAGATAAAAAATAAGAGAATATGCAGAATCTATATGACATTTTAAAAATGCTGTCACAGGCGAATAAGGATATCCAGATAGTGGTCATTGACCCGCGACAATCACTAAATAGAAGTAAATTTATGATGCCGGCTTCAAAGGAATTGCAAAGGAGCGCTGAGCACGAGCGGAAAGTAAAAGAAATATTATGTTGTGCCGGCATTCCGAGTACTTTTAAGGGGTATCGGATGCTCCAGAGTGTCATCCTCATGTCCGTAAGTACTGAATATAGCTATTTATCAATGAAAGAGCTGTATGGATCGTTAGCCGAAAAGCATAATAGCAGTGCCGTAAGCATTCATCGTTCTATTCGCTATGCTCTTGATACGGCTTGGGATAGTGGTAAATTAATTTCCCTTAATAAAAT
Organism: Lachnospiraceae bacterium; assembly: GCA_031285465.1. Lineage (GTDB taxonomy): Bacteria > Bacillota > Clostridia > Lachnospirales > Lachnospiraceae > UBA935. Next base: position 320 of record JAITWD010000237.1, on the reverse strand, counting down.
ACTGGGTTATGATTTTATTTATGGCAACCGTAAGCCATATATTAAGGAATTTATCATGGCAATTGCTGAGTATTTAAGGGATGCCGGGGGTAAAGGGTAAACTATGCGCGCAGAATAAGAGTGGAGAATAAGAGTGCATGGAAATGCTTGACGAACACCATATCTTGTGATAGTATGACAATATTATTGATATTGTGCTTGTTCTTAAGAACCAGTTTAGCCATATCCTCCTCTTGGGACGAGGAATATGAGAACTATTGCACACGCTGTTTAAGTTTGTATCGTTCAGTTATGTTTTTGAGACCATGTTTGGCGTAGAG
>JAITWD010000153.1 GCA_031285465.1 Lachnospiraceae bacterium | reverse complement strand
AGTCGCTGAGTGCGGCGACGGTTAATGCTCAGGTGCCGGCGAACAGTCCTTTTGCCGGTCAGGCGGCACCGCCGGAAGGATTCAGTACCGGCGTAGAGTTCGACAAGGTGCGGATCGATGCTGCGTTGGCGGCACCGACGACGGCGGAGACCATGCAACTGGTTCCCAGTCGTGATACCACCGGCCACGGGACCGCGGTCACGTCGGTGGCGGCGGCTACCGGTGTGTTGGAGGGGGGACGGTATGCCGGTATGGCACCGGCCGCCGATCTGCTGATCGTTAAATTGGGATTTCCGTCGCCCGATTCCTTCCCGCGGACCACCGAATTGATGAGGGCACTGACCTACACGGTCAATAAGGCGGTCGGTCTGGGGATGCCGGTGGCGATCAATCTGAGTTTTGGGAATACCTATGGTCCCCATGACGGCAGCTCGATCCTTGAACGGTTCATCGATAACATAACCGAGATCGGCCGGAATATTATCTGCGTGGGGACCGGCAATGAAGGCGCGGCTGGCGGGCATCTGGCAGGTCGCTTTGGGCAGATTGCCGCTAAAAATGAGATGTTGACCCGCAAAATAGAATTAAATATTGCCCCCTATCAGCAGACGATGAATGTACAGCTATGGAAGGAATTTTCCGATCAGTATCAGATCGAACTGATCACGCCGAATGGGGAACGGGAGTGGATCGATACAGTGGTGCCTGGGAAGAAGTCGGTAGTGGTTGGGGAGACCAAGGTGCTGATCTTTATCGGTGAACCGAGTCCTTATACTATCAATCAGGAGATCTATTTTGATTTTATCCCGCAGGGCAGTTATGTGAGTGAGGGGATATGGACCTTTGCCATTACGCCGGTCTATACGATTAATGGCAATTATGATTTTTATCTGCCCAGCAGTGGCGTGTTAAATGCCGGAACCGGCTTTTTTACCCCGACACCGGAGAAATCACTGACCATTCCCTCCACGGCAAGTAAGGTGATCACGGTGGGGGCGTATGATGTGGTCTATGAGTCGTATGCGGATTTTTCCGGGCGGGGGTATGTATTACAAAGTATCTTGGATCCGCAGGTGTCGGGCGGAAGTCTTAAGCCCGATCTGGCGGCACCGGGGGTAAACGTCCAGGTCATCCTGCCGGGCAACCAGCCAGGGGCGGTTAATGGGACATCATTTGCGACGCCGTTCGTGACGGGGGCAGCGGCGTTGTTGATGGAATGGGGGATTGTTAAGGAACGGGATGTTTATTTGTATGGGGAGAAGATTAAGGCGTATTTGCGGAAAGGGGCGCGGACGATAAGGGGGGAGCGGGAGTATCCGAATGCAAGGGTAGGATACGGAGCGCTTTGTGTGGAGGCGTCGATTCCGAAGTGAGCAAGGGAGTGCTAAGAATATTGGATAATGTCGATGATGACGGTTTTTTGTACGGACATCGGTCTATATAAAAATTTTGGTTTTATAAACACATAATTTCTCCAACCTTGCTTGAAAAAGGGTAACCAGCGCGACGATCGATCGGCTATAATTATTGTAGTTCATGCGCATGGATCCAAAAACAAACACAAAGGAGAAATAATTATGTATCAATCATGTAAACGAAATACTATGACCTGCCATTGTTGCGGGCATGGTAGCTGTAGCTGTGCACACGAATGTGGATGAAATATTCACCTTCATCGCAGTGATTTTGATCCCGGCTTCCTCGAGGATAACAAAGGTGAGGACGGTTGTGAATGTGAAAGCTCAAAGGAGCTTCCGACCATCGGTGAGAATGGCAACTGGTTTATCGATGGTGTCGATACCGGTGTAAGTGCCAAAGGTGAGGCGGGTGAAATGGGCCCTGCCGGCCCTCAGGGTGAAACCGGTCCACAGGGTCCTACCGGTCCACAGGGTCCTGCCGGTCCGCAGGGACCATCAGGGAGTGGTTCGGGTGCAATCGGCATTATAACCGAGGCGGTTAACAAAACCATTGAAATAGCGGATTTACAAAAAGAGATTAATGCTTTGCCCAAATTACTTATGGCGGATGTAACCTTTACCGTTAATCCGGGCACATATAATGGGGAGATTCTTATCGAACGTTTTAGCGGTTCGGGTATTCTGACTATTGTAGGTGCCAGCGTGGTAGGGCAGGAAACGCATAAAGTTACAAATGTGGTTTTGAATAATTGTACCCTGCCGGAAATAGCTATCAATGGATTGACGGCAACCGCTACGGATAAATTTGACTTTAGTGCAACGGGCATTATGCATGTCACTTTCAATGTTTGTAATTCCACGAATGGTAACAAAACCATCACTACGTCGTATGGAATGGCAGTCACCCAGGCTGATGCCCTTATCCGAAATTGTACAGTTAGTAATAAATATATTGCAGTGTACTCATTTCAAGGTAATGTGGTTGTAAACAATCTTAATGGTACAAACAATAATGTGGTCTATTCTACGACGTCAGGGATCATTCAAAAGGCAAGTGCTGGTACAGTAACCGGAGCAACGGTTGACCAATTGAACAATGGTGGTCTTATTGTTAAAAACAGTGGCGCTAGCATCTGATCCGGTGTTGAGGAAACGCTGATTTGATCAGTCTTTCCTTAGAGGAAAGACCAAACCCGATCGACCATGAGATTGGCGATAGAGCCATACAATACTAATGTATTATTAAGTTAAACCGGTATGGACATTTAATGACCATACCGGTTTTCATAAATAAAAATGCCTATAGAATAAAGTGGATAAAAGCAATCCAGATAAAAGCCGATAAAAGCACGGCAATAAAATTCTTGACAAACCGGTGCCTCATCATTTATAGTAAATTACGGTAACCATGAAGGTACTGAATGGTTACATTAACAAAACAAATAAAATTTAAATAACAGTCATAGCTAGGGGGGCGTAACCGGTCGGAACAGGACCGGCGCTGAGATAGGATCCGTGCAAGCGGAGACTGACCCTCATACCTGAAACGGGTAATACCGGCGTAGGAAAGCAGTGTTGATCAACAGAGCATTTATGCGCTGTTGGTTATGCTACGAACCCCTCCTGTGAATGTAAACAAAGGAGGTTTTTTTATGTCTGTTTTTTCGATTTTTGCGGAGCTTATGGTGGACGAGGGCGGAAATTATTACGCCCTCAAACCGATGGGCTATGGGGCAATTGTTGCGGTCATGCTGGCGTTATTGTTGCTGGGGAGTTTGATCGGTGGCTCAGTGAAAGAAGCACAATCGGGTAAGCAGTTCCAGATGGGGGTGAAGCAGTTGGTATTTTCCGCAGTGGCGCTGGCACTCGCCTATGTGACCTCACTGATCAAGGTTATTGATATGCCGATGGGCGGTTCGGTAACCCTGCTGAGTATGCTGTTTATCACCCTGATCGGCTACTGGTACGGACTGGGCACCGGTCTGATGGCAGCGATCGCATACGGGTGTCTGCAGTTGGTGACCGGCCCATATATTATCAGTCTGCCCCAGATGCTGGCCGACTATATTCTGGCGTTTGGTGCCTTGGGGCTATCCGGCCTTTTCGCGAAAAAAAAGCATGGTATGATCCTTGGATATTTAGTCGGAGTGACCGGCCGATTTGTCTTTACTTTTATATCCGGGATGATCTTTTTTGGCAGCTATGCCGCCGATTATAACATGGTGGTACCGGTCTATTCATTCTTATATAATGGCGCCTATCTGGGACTGGAGGCGGTCCTGACCGTCGCAATAGTAGCAATACCGCCGGTAGCAGGTGCACTGACACGGGTGAAACGGATGGCGGTATAAAAGACTACCGCATTGCCTTATTAATCTCATTTAGGATATTGGAAAGGCTATTTGGCTTCCACAATGAGGAGATATTCATCTTCCCAGATGGGTACTCCGGGGTATTTAACCGCTCGATCAACTCGTCACAGTTACAGACCAGTTCGGCTATTTTACTGTCCAGCAATTCCTGCATTCGTTCATATTCAGGGAGCTTCCAGATAAAGGTTCTCAGTCCATAACCTAAACCCTCATAAATGGCTGTTGAGTAAACCCCTATCTGTATATTGGCATGAGCAAGATAATGATGAATATCAACCTCGCTGTGATCGATCAATGTAAGCGATTGTTCTGACAACCACGGATAATCGCTTTTCCATCGATCGAATTCACCGGGATGGAGTTTATATATTACTTCGTATTTTGTACGGTCTAGCCGCGTTGCCAGTTCAGCGGCCATCTGACTAAGCTCCCGCCCGATCGTTCCCTGA
>JAITWD010000048.1 GCA_031285465.1 Lachnospiraceae bacterium | reverse complement strand
CGGATATGAGAAAATATAACATGACTAAATGATCAAAAGCGATTGATTTATTTTAACGAGTAAAAAAGCATACTTTAAGCGGGGATGCTTTTTTTGTGCGAATAGGCGGGGGAAAAGATCCCCCCTACTCAAATACATAAGGAGGCAGAAGGGCAATGATTATCAGAAAGATCAAAGGGAACGAAATAAAGCGGACATCGGAACTGTTTGCACTGGCATTTGAATTTGGTTCGGATGAGGAACGGTCGGCGGAGGAGATTTATCAGCAGATAATCGAACAGCCGCAGTCGCGGGAGGATCGCCACTGGCAGGAACGCTGGGCGGCATTTGAAGATGATGATGCGACGATGATGGGATTTTTTATTGCCAAACCGATGCCGATAAATTTTGACGGACAGGATGCCACGATGACCGGGATCGGTGGTGTGGCGACCTTGCCACAGTATCGGCGACGCGGATGCATCCGAGCCTGTTTCGTCAAGGCCCTTCCGGATATGTATGAAAAGGGGATTGCCTTTTCCTATCTCTATCCCTTTTCCACCGCTTATTATCGTAAATTCGGCTATGAAACGGCCGTCGAGAGGATCGGTTATGAGGTTCTGCTGGATGCTATTTCGGCCGATCGGGTATCGGGGAGTTGTTATCTTTGTGAACCGGGCGGTCCGGTGTCTATGAAGGTTGCCCAAGCAGATATTCAGGCGATTTATCGGGATTGGCAGAGCCGTTATAACCTCATGGTGGATAATGATGACTCTGAATTTGACTGGGTTGCCGAGTCCAATCCGGTCAAGGAACAGGTATTTACATATGTTTATCGGGATGCTTCGGGCTCACCAAGAGCCTTTGCCACCTTTACGTCGCAGGGGGAGCCGGGGGTGCGGGATCTGATCTGCAGCCGCTTCTTTTTCCGTGATTGGGAAGGTTTTCGGGGCTTGCTCCAGTTGGCAAAAAGCTATGCCAGCGATCATCGCGCGCTGATCTTCAAGCTTCCCACCGACCAGACCGCGGCACTGTGGATCCAGGAATGGTCGATGGGAGCATTGAAGCGGGAAATCATTTCCGCCGGGATGGTCCGGGTCATCAATGTAGTACAGGTGCTAAAGATGGCACGGTATCGCGGGAGCGGACGCTTAGTGATAGATATTACCGATCAATATATTCCGCAGAATAACGGTCGTTTCGTGGTGAACTTTGCCGACGGTCGGGCGACCGATGTATCAAGCGATGTATCGACCGATGTATCGACCGATGTATCGGTTGGGATAGGGGATTTCTCACGTCTGATAACCGGTACCTTTCAAACCGATATGTTGCCATTTATGCCCACCGTTCAGATCCACGGCGACCGCGAAGCGGTTTTAAAGGTGTTTTATCCCAAGCCGTGTTATATAACCGAGCCCTTTTAGGGAACGCTGATACAATCGCTGCCCGCGCCGGATTTGCGGCACAAAGTGCCAGATTCCACGGATCAGACATTTTTATCGGAAGTTGATACTGGTGAGCCGATCGCAATTATTGATATCACGCGGCGTAATGCCCGGTTCATTGAAAAAGTTATCGGTTTCGATATCGATACCCTGACGGTAATAGCCCGCCCAGACCAGCTCCGAGCAGTACCAGTCCGGTTCGCCGATGCCGGTATCCTTTTGGAAATCGATCATATAGTCCTTGCCCAACTGACTTAAGCAGAAGCTGATGGCATTAAGGGCGATGGTGGGAGTGGCACTATCCACCCGCAGAATGCTGGACCCTTTATCATCGATCCGATCATCATCAAGGACGCTGCGTACCACACCAGTGGTGGTGGCTTCGATTATGCGGATGTAATACTGCTGATAGGTGCTACTGTAATAGGTGCCCTCAACAATGGCGGTGTGACCGGTGATCCCCCAGCCTCCCTTTGATTCGTAAATAACATCACCTTCGACAACGGTGTCCAGTAGATTATACTTTGAATAATTGGCCGGTTGAGGCAGGTCGGTTCCGGTATCATAATACCAGGTGTCTTCGCCGCTGGCATAGGTGGTGAAAGGGTTCTGTTTAGGCAACAGGTCATAATAGGATTGCTCATATGTAGCAAGAGTTAAGCTGGATGCCTCGTACTCTTCAATGAAGGTTTCCAGACTAAGGTCGAGGGGAATGCCGTTGGCGGTTGCATAATCGATGACCGCTTCATATGCGTTCCGGATCGCTCCATTGGACGGCGACGCGCTCACTTTTGCTTTGAACGAAGCACTTATGCTGGGCGCGGCGGTAAGGGTGGTACTGGCGGCGGCAGCGCTTATATTGGTGCTTAATGCAAGCGTACCGATCAGTAATAGTGACAATAGTTGTTTGCTTTTTTTCATGTTCTTCTCCTTTACTTCCCCCTATTTTGGGGGTTTCCCTATTTTGGGGTTTCCCCTTTTATAGGGGAGCATAATTTAATGACGCAGCATAAGACGAAATAACTAACAAATGGTCTTCGCTGGATCACAGTGACCAAATTTAATAACCGGGATGATAGCTTGTCGGACCATTTGTCCTGGTAAGCAATACGGAAAAGTAAAATAGTGCACATGTTATTTACAGATATTTTACAAATACGATAAACGAAATACGGTTGCTGAACCAAAGCAGACAAAGGCAACGAAAAAAGCTTGTTTGCAAATTGGAAAACAATTGTCAATTGAATGGATTGAAAAGTCTATATGTTTTTTGGGGATTGGTTGCTGTATTTAAATATTAGTAATAAATGGAAAAATAAACAAGGTGTAAATTTAAGCACGACAAAAATATCCATTAAATGGCAAGATGGACATGAAGCCAAACAAGGCATATGGCATGAGGGGGGCTGGTCGGTTTTGGAAGCACTGAATTAATCAGTGTTTCCCTGGATTTTACCCAGATTTTACCGTTTCTTGATATGAATGATTAAGAAATATGTTATAATGAAAAAAGATTGTAAACGATTCAGTCGGTCGGTGCATTTACTGGCAGACCGTAACAAATTAATGAGGTGGGCTATGCTGATAATTTCATTTGATGCGGTAGGAGATAGCGAGCTGGATGAGCTGATGAGCTATCCGACCATCGCTTCTTTTGCTAAAGAGGCGGCGATCGTGCGTGAGGTATCAACGATTTTTGCATCCAATACCTATCCGATCCATACCTCGGTGGTAACCGGTGTAAAGCCCGCAGTTCATGGGATATGTGCCAATATCGAGCCCTTTCCAGCCTTGTTTCCCCAGTGGAAGAGTGCGGAGAAGGGGATTAGGGCTAAAACCTTATGGCAGGCGGCAAAGGAGAGTGGTATTGATACCGCGACGGTTTTTTGGCCGGTGACCGCCGGTGCCAAAACCATCCGCTATAATATTCCGGAGGTGCTGGCGCGACCGGGTGAGTCGCAGATCATAACCAGCCTTAAGGCAGGTAGTAAGTATCTGCAGTTAAAATATTTTCTTAAATATCGTCCGACCATTAACCGGACCAATCTGCAGCCTGGGCTGGATAATTTTGCGACGGCCTGCATGGCGGACATTATGCGGCATGAGCGCCCCGGACTTTGTCTGATCCATTTGACCGCCTACGATACCATGCGCCATAAATATGGTAAAAATAGTACGGCGATAAGGGTGGCGTTGGAAACACTGGATCATAATCTGTCCCTTTTACTGGAGGCCGCCGGTGACCGGCCGGTTATCTTATTTTCCGATCATAGTCAGTTGGAGGTCCATAAGG
>JAITWD010000293.1 GCA_031285465.1 Lachnospiraceae bacterium | reverse complement strand
AAAATAATTTTACAACTTTATATCTGCAAAAACCTTAATTTATAATGCACAATTAATACTACAATTTGACCACAGCCAAAAAATACTTAAGGAAATTTCCCTGTTGTCTTGCAGTAGGACTTAGTTCGGCAAATACTATGATACAATAGACGGGCTAGTGCCGATGCACAAAAATACTTTAACTGTTAACCGATCATCACGGAGGTGCCCAGCTATCTACTACTGGAATGAAGCGGAACAACTACTGGAGGAATTGCTAAACCAGACCATCAGTGGTAACATGGTAAGTGTCGAACTTAAGCATTTCTTGCGGTATATGCTGCTTAATAAGCGGCCGTTTGATGATGTGTGGCAGCATGATATCCGACCGGAGGTCGGGACGAGGGAACGGATCGATCTGGCGATCGTAATGGATAGATTTTGTAGGCTCCATTGATCAGCGTTTCCCTGGTAATCTATCCTCTGCTATGGTACAATAATATAGATTTTTATGGATCCTTATAAGATAAGGCGAACGAACAGCATCCATATTTACGGAACGGAAGGATATCGTATGCCATCTTTTGACTATACATCTGATTTCGACCATCGAGTTGATGCAATACATCCAAACGCTTCCTCAAATCTCCATATGATAGCCGAGATTCCAATAGAAAAAGCTCACGATATTTTAAGGCAAATATTAGAAATGGGATGTATGGCACAAAATATGTTAAACATCGAATCGGGCAGAAAAGCTATTACTAAAATTCCCGAAAATTGGTTGCTCAACAATTTTCCCATTGTCGTGTCAAAGTATATGTTTGGAGAAAAAGAATGGCAAGAATGGGAATTTCGTAGATTAGCGGAAATGCTTGAAGCTCATTTTCCGAGAGTTTTCGAATGGTTGATTTACTACGCTAAATCATTAGACAATCCAGAAGTGGACGAAGCAATTTGTGACTTTTTAAAATAAGCATTATGCCATCAAGGCACATTTTGCTTCTGAATCTGCCAGAAAAGGTGATAGCATGGCACGAAAAACGCGAAAAGAAAAAATCTTAGAAATCATCTCCAACCGTCATATGTACAGTTGCATGAACAATACGAAATGGAATGAATTGAAAGCCGGAATTGCGCAACTTCCTTTTTGCCCTCCCTATATTATGAAAACGGTTGACGGAGAACCTCCGGAAGTCCCGTTTGATGAGGACGTATGGTATTTGGGCGATTGGGGATTGGAGATAGATGGCTGTTTAAGTAGCGATATCTATGCAACACCATTTTATGCAATTGAATGGATTATCGTCAGACCACGATATACAAAACATCAAGGTCGTTTGTTGCCTGATAAACTGATAGATGAAACGGATCTGTTCGTGAAGCTATTAGAGCAATGCAATATTCCGTATCATGAAGAAAATGGTTCCTATGTGATTTATGGTTATCAAATATGAACATACCACGTGATTTCCAGTTCCTCTCAAATCGCGCTTTATGGGATAAGACGGTGTAACAATATTTGATTTTCCGAGGTGAAGACGAAATGAAAAAAGAGGATTGGCGTTTACTTAATAATGTTCAACATTTTGGTATCTTCCGGTCGATAAATCATGCTGTATTTGCGAAAATTGCTTCAAAGACTTCAATGAAAAATATAAATGGTGTTTGCTAGACGGTTGGGACATAGAATTGTAACAAAATGATATATCTACCGCTTAAGCATTCCTTCTTACCCCGGCATTAGTCATATTAAAAATAAGCTTTTCACACTCAAGCGCCTGATCATAGGTGGCATCATTTTCTAAAAATATTTTTTTTATCGATGAAATAATATCTATCCAATCCTGCTTTTTGGTATATACCGACTCCGGATCTTTGATACCTTCACAAAATCCATTCATTTCTGCCAGATCGGCATAAGCACGCATTTTTCCAAAAGAACATATTCCTTTATTACCGGTTTGACCAGTATCATCTAAATATGACATTAACGCACACATGGCTCCTTTACTTTTTTTCTTTCAACACTTTTCATTAATTCAAATGCTCAACCCCTTGTTCCTTAAGCCGCGCCAGACCATCCTGCATCGCCTTAAGCACCTCCGGCGAATGCCCCTTCCACGCTTCTACCTCCCCGACCACCGTAAGCGCCTCCCTGGTCCGATAGGCAAGGGTCGGATTGCCCGGATATTTCTTGTCGGTAAGATTGGGGTCATCCTCATAGTCGCCGGTGGGTTCAACAATATAAATCCGTTCTCGCCCATCTCCCAGCGCCAACTCTGCTCCCCAGATCGCCGCATCCATCGTTGCCGTAAAATAAATATAGTTGGCAGTCAAGCCCTGTCCATAATTTGAATTAAAACCCGGTGTCAACCGATCGCCGGGTTGTAGCTTTGCCTTGGTACCATGAAAAAACCGGTTGTACTCTCCCCGTCTTCCCCCTAATCGCCGCACCGCCTCCTGTTCATCACTTACGAAGTTCAGCAACCGCCCCTTATTACACTCATAAATATAATCATGGAGCGGTTTACTGGTATATCCCGAATAATCGCCCATAATGACCAGCCGGCAATCATAGGTGACAAACTTTTGCGTCACCTCGCCCGCCAATCCGGTCGATAAGCGGAAAAAATCCTCACTAACCGCCGCCTTGTCCATCGCAATCTTATTGATGCCATACTCATGATCAATGGTCGCGATCAGATCGAGTGCCGACTGCACATCGGTAATGATCGGAATCTCACTGTTTATGATAACGATATCACCCACGACCCTTTTTTCTATCTTTTCACCCATCCTAATCCTCCTGCATTTTGCAGATTTTATCTGCGAAACCCTTATTCGCTTTTATCCCGCAAACCCCTATTCGCTTTTTATCCCCGTAAAATCTTATCCATCGCCTTACCCTTGGCCAACTCATCCACCAACTTATCCAGCCAGCGCACCTTCTGCATCAATGGATCTTCAATCTCCTCCACCCGGATACCGCAGACCACCCCGGTTATTTTATCGGCATCGGGATTGAGCGCCGGTGCTTCGGCGAAAAAAGTTTCATAATCCACCCCTTTAGCAATCTGCGCCCGCAGTTCTTCCGGGGTATAGCCGGTCAGCCAGCCGATCACGATATCCACCTCTACCGCCGAACGCCCCTTGCGCTCCACCTTTTGCACCAATAGGGGATATACCGTTCCGAACTCCATTTTGTAGACCCGTTCATTTCTTGTTGCCATTTTTATGCCCATCCTTTCGGTTTTGATCATCCATAATCCGCAATTAATTTTCACTCCAATTGATTGTATCATATTGGCGCCAACAAAAAAAGTATCCTTTTAGTCTGAACCGATCGGTATGACCGAAGTCCATCTAAAAGGATACCACTTTACCCTATGATACCACCGATTGCTTCGCACTGCGTGCTCTCACGATCATAAGCCATTCGAAATCCGCCCGACCGGACTATTATCAATTATCCTGCTTAGGTAGCTCATTCATCAGCTCAACATCAAATCCGATATCGTCATAGGTTGGATAGAAGGCCCAGACCCGTCCTTTATTCGGTCCGACCGCCGCTCCCTGCTGACTGATCTCATAACCATTTTCTTTAAGATACTGTCCGACCACTTCATGATCGGGCACACTAAACTTAAGGTGATGGATACCGGGTCCATGTGTATCAATGAAATCCTGCCAGATGCTCTCGCCCGCTAACGGCTGGATCAGTTCCAGTTGGATATTGCCCATCTCATAAAAACAAAACTTCGCCTTAAAGTTCCCCTCTTTGCCGTGATACTCCCTAAAAGGCAATTCATCAACCGGCGGATAATCGGCGATCCGAAAGGGACCGATGCCAAAAATCGGATCCAGCTTTTTAAGATAACCATCAAGATCCTTCACCAACACCCCCACCTGGATCGGTGCGGTAAAGATTTCTTTGGGATTGATCGTCCCTCCTGCTTTGGGATCGATCGATCCACCTTCTTTCGGATTAACTGATTCACTCATATTGTCTTACCTGCCTTTCTTATTAATGATGTAGGGGTCAAGTGTTCATGTTTTTTCATGCAAGCATAAAACACATGACCGCTTGACCCTGGTATCATTTAA
>JAITWD010000201.1 GCA_031285465.1 Lachnospiraceae bacterium | reverse complement strand
AGAAATACTTCTCGTCTTCACCTTAGAAATACTTCTCGTCTTATTCAGGACCGTTAATGGTTACGCTGGCCATCAGATTAGAAGCCAACACACCGGCCACAAGGGTGGTATTATCACTGCCGACCAGGGTGAACTGCACCATTAAATAATCGCCCGCCGTAATGGGATGGGTCAGCCCCGAAACCAGTTGGCTGTTTAACTCACTGTTATTGAGCACCTGATTAACCGTTCCTCTGCTCGATAATAAGGTCAGGAGGCTACTGGCGACATTGCCGCCGGCACTGATGACATCGCCCAGCAGTGAAAGGGCTGAACTGATCGGTGCCAGATCAATAAAATGAAGGGCTCCCAGGTCGGCATCGGCAACATTTGACCAGTCAACATCACTACCCAGTACACCCCGTTCACGCGGAACTCCATGCCATAAAACCGCGTGCATATGATGATTGGTCTGCGGTTTTCCGAGATTGAACTGCGCCATTAAAAGATTGTTGATCCGGTCAGCATAGTCACTGGGCAACGGTGCACCCAACCCAAGCAATACCGAACCAAGACTTCCGATTGTAGTGACCAATACAGTCAATGCGTCCAGCACGCCCAGGATCAAGGTATTTACCGTGTGGATCGCTCCCGGTATCAGGTTGATCAACGAAACATCAATCTCTGCCAGCGCATCATATTCGGCGGCAAAGGCGGTGATCACACCGTCACGGGAGATGATCTGCGGATAGGGCGGTCCGGCGACCAGACTAAGCACCGGAATATCGGCGCCGGCGATTGCCGGAACAATCCCACAGGTTGAATGACCGATATAAGCGTCCATGGAGATCAGACCCTCACTGGTCGTCATTTCAAAGAGGTCAAAGAGGGGACCGCTCAAAGCCGAAACCGCCACCTCTACCGCGCTCAAAGCGATACTCAGCGGTCCGGCGACCAAAATGTTATTTAAAATCCCTGCGGGGAAGCCAAGCAGATTTTCCAATCCGGTCGGCGTACAAACCTCGTTCAGATTATCCAACTGACTGTTGATCCAGGATATTTGCAGCACGTCAAGGATTATCGGCCAGGTAAGCGGATTGGTCAGCGTCAGCCCGCCGTTGGAAAAGTTTACGATGGTTCCGCATCCGCCGACTACTTCGCCGGGTGTATCACCCTCAGCTAAAAGGTTTATTTCTCCGCCCGATCCATCATCAGCATTTGAGCTGGTCCGGTCGCCACCGGATGGTCCATCAGCATTCAAGGTGGTTAGGTCATCGTCCGGATCAACCGGGATAACCGCCTCAAACGCGTAAACGGTTATATTGGCGGGACTGTTCACATTTGCCAATATAAAAGCGGCTGCGCCATTCCTAAGACACAGTTGTGTACCTTCCTCTTCCACTTCGATGATCGCGGTCCCCGACACCTGACCGGAGGCCGTCGGCGCGGAGGCTGTGATCGGATTATTGACACCGCTTGTTACTACTCCATTCATTGATGCTTCAAGGGAAAGTCCCACCATCCCGGAAGTGGAAGCGGGATCCATTACGACATACCAATTAACAAAATATTTGCCGGGGTGGAGAAACTCAATATAACCGGTAGCCTGATCATATCCGAGACCCTCAATGCCATTTTCGATCAGCGTTTGATCAAAAACGATCACCTCATCCGGTTGTACCGTTAAACCTTCACCGGTCGTTTTTTGAAGCTGTAAATAAATTGCACTCATATTTATCTCATGCATAACCCGGGGCGACCCGGGTTCAGTTTATTGGACGTGGTCTCATGCACAAAATTAACTAAGGCTGCCCACATACAAAACACTGCGCTATAATTTAATAGTTGAAGGTATGATAGCTGCATGCTCCTTTACTTTTATTTTCCTTCAACCGTCTAAACATGCCGCTTTAGCGGCATTCTTTTATGCGATCGATCATCTCATGGAGGTTTAGATTTATCACATGGATCGGACCTGCCACATAATGTCCGATCTACTCGATCGTGACACTGGCCATCAGATTGGTGGCGATCACGCCGGCCAGAATGGTCAGGTCGCTGCCACCGGTCATGGTAAATTGAACCATCAAATAGTCTCCGGACAGGATCGGGTGGGCCAATCCATCGGTTGATGCTGCCATATAGGGGGTCGCCACCGGATCGTGATTGGGAAGTCCCTTACTACCTAACAAGGTTAAAAGTGACGTCAACAGATTGCCGCCGGCAGTGGCAACATCGCCCAGCACCGACAGGAAGGAATTCATCGGTGCCAGTTCGGCCCACTTGACCGCACCAAGGTCCAGATCACTGACCTTCTGCCAGTTAACATCCCCACCTAAAGCATCGGGATCATTGGGGGTTCCTTTCCATAAAACCGCATGAACGTGAAGATTGGAGTCGGGGGTTCCGGTATTTAACTGGGTCATGATCAGATTGTTTAGACGATCGGCAAAATCGGCCGGTAACGGCGCACCCAGTCCGACAAAGACATCCAGCAGACTGCCCAGCAAGGTGATGATCGTCCCGATGGTACCGGCAAAAATATCGATCAGACCGTTGATGGTATTGAGGGCACCGGGCAGAAAGCCCAGGATTGAAGCATCCAGACCCACCAGCGTATCATATTCGGCGGAAAAAGCGGTGATAACCCCCTCTTTGGCGATGATCTGCGGATAGGGTGGCCCGGCGACTAATTTTAACAACGGGAAATCTACCCCAGCAATCGAAGGCACGATCCCGACATTGGTGTGTCCGATATAAGAATCAACCGACACCAAACCGGAGCCGTCAAACAGATCAAGTGCACTGGTCAGCGATTGGGCGAGCGAACCCACCGTTTCGGTTGCCGTGGTGATTAACGGTCGTAATTCCCGACTGAAAATAAAGCTGCCCAGCACGCCTTCCGGCAGATCTAATAACTGCTCAAAACCATTTGGAGTACATATCTCGATCAGATCCTGCACCAGATTTGATAACCATGAAAACTGTAATACATTTAACAGGATCGGGTAGGTGAGGGGATTGGCAATATCGACGCCACCATTGTGGAAGTTTACAATGGCACCGCCGGTAGCCGGTTTAGGCGTATCACTGACCTCCAGACCCTGAACGGTAAGATTGGCCTCCACATCGACCGTGGCAAGCTGAACGGTAACATCTGCCAGATTTATCAGGGCCACCTCCACACCACCTTCAACCACCTTAATAATGGCCGAACCGGTCACCTCTTCGGTCGCAAGCGGTGAACCGGATTGAATGATCTTGCCGGTCGAAGCTACCAGACCAAAAACCGCTTCGGCAGGGGCCGAAGCAACTACTACCGACCAGGTAATAAAATAGGCACCGGCCTTTTTGATGCTGATCATATCGGTTACCGGATCGTAGCTGATATCTTCTTCATTTGACACCGACACGACCGTATCAAACGGAACGGGCTTGTTCCCTTCAATATTCAGGGTGTCTTGATTTTTACTCTGAAGCTGTAGATAAACTGAACTCATTATTATTTGTCCTCCTTAAGTTTAGTTGATTATTCATCCTATATAGGTTATGTGTCGTTTAGACCTTTTGTGACATAATTCGACATTTATTGTTTAATTGTCTTGTCTTAGGACATCTTCTTTTTTTCATCCATCCATACACAAAAAATAGTGTAAACGTATTGGCATTCGCAAAACATTCACCTTTTCTATGGAATATACGCTTGAAAATATGCAATTATTGTGGTAAATTATTATATAATGCCGCTCTACACAACTCTCTATATTTAACATTATTCTGCAATTTTTAATTGCCTTACGAAAGGATGAAGCCAAATGGAAGCGTTTAAAAGTGATTTATTACTAGCAAACGAAATGGAGCGGGTTCTGCAATCCCAATGTGTCGGATTAGGCACCGGAGCCATTGAAGTCGCCCGCGCATCGAATATTGACGGGGTTGCCGATCATGCTTCGATTTACCGGAATTGCACAAGCCTGCTAAGTACCTATAAAAAAATATTGGATGCCGATGCCTCCCGCATCGGGATAGTTGCCGAAACCTTTACCGATCTTGATCAAAATATTGCCAGTGGCATGTAAAGGATTACCATCATGAACAAACGCGAATATGAAGATAAATATGATTAACTATATGAAAAATTAAGCAGTCTTTCTGAAAAACAGGAAGAATGCCGGTCGCTCAAGCAATCAATTGCCGCCGTGGAAGAAGAACACGCATACCATCTAAAACAAGCCTATCACTGTCCGACCAAGAAGAATACTTTAGGCAACAGCTATCCGCCTTAACACAAGAATACGAAGAACAGAAGGGGGCAAGGGATGGGACGGATTATTAAACCGCTTGAAATAGCCACTCAGACTAAGGATGTGATCCTCGCCCTGGAAAATGACGCCGAAATGCTGCGGGACACCTTGGCCGAAACACAGGTATATGCTCAAACCAAGGCACTGCAGGGCAAAACCTGGACGGTGATCAAAACCCAGTTGACGGCTCATGGTACGGTAATTCATGGTCTCCTTTGTATGATTGATGCAATGGTGACGGCAAGTGAACAATTGAGCACCCTAAGTGGTGATGAGGAACTGGACGAAGATCGCTTGCTGGATCAGATCGATCAGCTTAAAGAAACCAAAGCGGCACACGAGGAGGCAATTGATTCATACGAAGACTGGCTGAGGACTGA
>JAITWD010000166.1 GCA_031285465.1 Lachnospiraceae bacterium | reverse complement strand
TGGAGCGTCTGATGAAACCGTTTAAGCTATTTAAGCTACCGGTACATGAGGTGGCGATGATGATTTCCATTGCCCTGCGGTTTATCCCGATCTTATTGGAAGAGACCGATAAGATCATGAAGGCGCAGATGGCCAGAGGGGCCGACTTTGACAGTGGTAATCTGGTGAAAAAGGCGAAGAGTCTGGTGCCGTTATTGGTGCCGTTGTTTATTTCCGCCTTTCGCCGGGCAAATGATCTGGCGATGGCGATGGAGGCACGCTGTTACCGGGGGGGCGAGTTTAGGACGAAAATGAATCCGCTGATTTATCGGGGACGGGATTACTGGGCGTATGTGTGTGTGGTGGTTTATCTCGTGGTGATCATTGTCGAACCGATCGTGATGGGGAATATTATGCTGGCGGTCGGGGGGTGATTTTTCGATTGTGATTTGTTTATGGTGATAATGAATTGTTAGACTCTTTATGACCGTTCAGCAGGTCGGTGCATTTATTGCAACAATCACGATAAAATAAAAAAGAGGAAGTTAATAGTTAGACTTTTATATACGGCGCGTATATATGTGTGTACGCAACAAAACTAATAGGCAGATTAAATTATGAGCAGATTAAGTAAGGAAAGCCGTAAATATCAAGCGGAAATGACTATAAATGGATGTTTTATTTTTTACCATTGAAGAGATATAGAACATATGATATATTAAAAGCGGGTTGCAATAATTTTGCAACCCGCTTTTTTGCTATCTGCACGATTTGACGCAGATGAAAGATCATGATGTAGGGGTCAAGCGGTATTTTGACCGCTTAACTCTGGTATCATGTTAATAAAAAGGAGGTAACACCATGAATTACAAAAAGATCCAACAATGGCTGGATAGCCATCAGCTCACCCTTGATGAAAGCTTTAGTTATGCCTTTCGGGAGTTGGCTAAAAAATTTAAGAAGACTAATAAGCTTGCCACCCTTGACGAGGTATATTGCCTTATCGGGGTCAGCAAGCAGGATGTGTCCTATTGGGCGGTTAATCCTTGCGGAACGAGGACAAAAAAAAGTTCCGCTATGAGATAATCCGCCGGGCCGCCGAGGTTTTTGCCCTAAGTGACCGGGAAACCGAAACGCTTGCCAATAAAGCGGGACTATCCACCTTAGGAAGGGAGGATTTTACAGAAATACTAAGAGGTACGATCGCCAGTCGGCGGATAAGTCAGCACTTGTTGCTTGGTCAGGCGGATGTGACCGAGCGAATGTTTGAGTATATCAAGAAGGGCAAACGGCCAACCAAGGAAACCTTAATCGCGATAGCCATATCATTGGACTTAGAAACGGAGATGATCCAGGAACTGCTCAGGCAGGCGGGATACATCCTCTCGTCCTCTCTGCCCAATGATATGGTTATTTTATTTTACTTGCGCGAGGGACAATACCGGGGGCATAGAGCGGTGCTGACCGACATCAATATAACACTGAGTGACCTGGAGCTACCACTGCGGGACGAAGAGTCGGCTATGAAGCCGACAGTAATATGGGTGTCAATTTCTTATTTAGGCAGTTTCGCAGATAAGATCTGCGAAATGCATGGGTGTTAGTCTGAAAAATCAAAGATTTTTCAAATTTTTATTTAGGCAGTTTCGCAGATAAGATCTGCGAAATGCATGGGTGTAAAAATGCCAATAATTGACAAAAGTCAAAATTGGTTTCGGGTATTCTGACAAAAATAGCCATATAATGATGCCAGATGACAAAAAACATTATCCACAGATGTATAGGAGGTATCAAGATATGGCAGTCGCTTCCATAAAAACCAGGCAACCTTGTGATCAAACCGGTGAGGGGGGAAGTCGCGATCTTGTTAGGGGCGGTCAGCCCTGTGATTATAGCGCTGAGGAACTGAAACTCCACGCCTTTAATCGATCACGGTTTTGTGATTATTCCGATGAGGACTGGAAGAGACTAAGGGACGGACAGACCGTGATCGGTTATCATACGATCGATACATTGGCGGAACTGGATGCACTTTTTTCACGTGCTGACAGTACTATTCGGGCGGCGCGTGAAGCCTCCTTTGAAACCAGGTCGTTTCGGGTGCGACGCTCTCTCGGACAGGGAGTACATGATCGTGCCGAACGGATTTTGTTTGCTCAGGGAGCGGCCCTTTCAGAGGCTGATATGACGGGACTTAAAAGGCATCAGCCACACTGTGTCAAGGTGTTTTCGGCGTTGCGACTGACCGTTTTAGCGGGGGAATGTTTAGACCTAACGGCGCATCCGGACGATTTTTTGCTGGATCGATACGATGATCTGCTTTGTTCGGTCAATATTGGGGAATTAGTCCTGGAGGAGGGCGGTTCGGTTTGTGTCAGTGGTAACCTATTCTCTTTTTACTGCCAGAAGGTGGTTAAAAAGGGGCGCAGTACCGTCGGCGATTTGATGATCCTGCCAACAACCTATTCCTATTCGGCAGGATTTGGTGGGCGGTTTGGCGGTCAGAACGGGGAAGATGGCCTTGACGGTGCGGACGGGGTAAATGCCGTAGATCCGGTAATCGAAAACTCGATTTTGGGTAAATTGCATTTTGGCAGTGAGCGGGGGGAGAAAAGTGGCGGTCACGGCGGTCACGGAGAGGGTGGCAGTAATGGCGCTGATGGCTTCGGCGGTGGGGCGGTCAAAAATGCTGAATTATTTATTAATGAGATTGAGCTGCAAGGTGGTGTGCCACTATATATTGTCGGTCGGGGCGGTAGTGGCGGTGATGGCGGCCATGGCGGCGCGGGTGGTAATGGTGGCCGGGGCGGCGCAGCGGGAGCGGCCTATCAGGTTTACACGCCGGATAAAATCCTGCGCTTTGCTAGTGGCACGCCTGGAGTGGGTGGTGATGGCGGTCATGGTGGTCATGGTGGCCGGGGCGGACATGGCGGAGTATCATCCAATATTTATGTGGAAATTCCGCCGGCTTTATTGGATAAGGTTATCGTTTTGTCGGAGCGTGGCCGGGGTGGCAGAGGCGGTCATGGCGGAGAAGCAGGACATGGCGGAGAAGCGGGTGATCACAGAGAAGCAGGTAACCACAAAGAAGTGGACAACGGCAGTGAAGGATGCTATGGCAAAGAAGCGGACATGGGTGGCATCGCTGGCAAGGGCGGTCGAAGCGGTAACGAGGGACGGCAGGGTCATGACCGGCCGGGACCTTCAATTTACGTGAATTCGGTTTTGTCGGATAATATATAAATTTTATCCGACAACTGAAAATAAAAAAAAGGAGAAACAAAATGTCTAATTATGACAAAATTATGCAAAAACTGAATAACGATGGTGCGGTCGGGTCGATGACCACACAGATTTCCGATGCAAATGAACTTCGGGAGTTGTTTAATGTCTCATCCGATATTTCTGAGATAATTAAGAATACCGCTGCGGATACCGGTGCCGGGGCGGCGGTTACCCGGGGGGTTTTAAGCGGAGAAATGAAGAAGCTTCCGGAAGGGATGAACGCCGAGGTTACATTGGCGGCGGCTAAGGTGGTTACCATTGCGGACAATAACCAGTGGGTGATCGACAAGGATACTAATTTTTCCACGGCAATTGATACCCTTCGTCTGGGAAAGGGAGCATCGATCAAGACGGAACATACTGTGCTAACCATGGAGATAAATAAACTGGAGTACGGCAGCTTTACTAAAAGCGAAGGTTATTCCAACGGAACGGTGGTGGCCAATACGAAGGTTCCCTATCACTTCGGTATTTTCGGTACTCAGGGAGCGAGCGGCGGTAACGGTACCGATGGCAGCAATGGCAACAATGGGGCGGCCGGTAAGGATGGATACGTGAACGGCGGCAGTGTGGTGGTCAATAAGGCGTCGGTAGGCGGCAACGGCATGGCGGGCAGTAACGGCGGTGATGGCGATGATGGACGGGATGGTTTATCCTCCCTGACCACAATTATTACGATCCGAGCCATCGATCCAAGTGTCCAGAATATTGCCATCCATACCCAGTCGGGCGGTGGCGGCAACGGCGGTAACGGTGGCAAGGGCGGCAACGGCGGTGCCGGTGGCAAGGGCGGTAAAGGTGACTGTACAGCCTGTGTGACGACCGATCCCGCCAATGGCGGCAACGGTGGTAACGGCGGTAACGGCGGTGCTGGCGGTAATGGCGGCAATGGCGTGAATGGTGAAAATATCATTATCGAGATTCCGGCATCCTTCGACCGGCAGCGGGTGAACATTTCCAAACAGGAAGCGGTGTATGGCCGTCGCGGTTTTGCCGGTGCGGCCGGTGCGGCCGGCGCGGCTGGTGCGGCTGGTGACAAGGGCGATGCCAAACGGGCGGATGGCGTTCATGCCGGCGAGGTCGGCACAGTCGGTGAAATCGGCACGGTCGGTATCGATGGTACCACTAATGGACTGCCGGGCAATATCAGCATCCGCCAAATATAATTGCATAAATACCCATGCATTTCGCAAGTTTTACTTGCGAAACTGCCTGAATAAAAAAGTGAAAAATCTTTGATTTTTTGTGATATTTTAATCGGCGGCCGGTTTTCTGCAGCATCAGCAGGACCGGTCGTTTCACACTAATCCCCATGCATTTCGCAGATCATATCTGCGAACCTGCCTCAATAAGAAATTGAAAAATCATAGATTTTTCAGACTATATACTTCACGAAAGGAAGAAAATTATGAGTACACCAGATATTTATTCATTTCAATATGACAAGCTGTCCAACGGTATTCTCGAAAGCAATATCAATATGTATCGCGGAGCGGTTTGCTTTGATTACAATATTATTTCCCTGTCCCAGCATAATGGCATCGGTATTTCGGTCAACACCTCTTATCACAGTGATTCGGAAAAAAGTATCCTTCTTAGTAATACTGAGTCACCCACCGGTATTTTGGGATACGGTTTTAGTCTTACCTACGAAAAAATAGGATGTAACCCGGAGGACTGGGCTAAAAGTCCCGAGTGTCGAAGTCACTGGTTCGGTTCCGGTGATGCAAATGGTGGTGAACCACTTCATCTTGATAAGATGAGCGGTGGCCGTCTGTTTTTTGAAAACGAGCTATATGACTATACCGAAACGGTTTACGATCCGGTCAGCGAAACCTGGACGGTCACCGATCCGGACGGTATTATCTATAAGTATGGTGGGGCAGGCGGCCTGCAGTACGGGGTGGTATATGATGACCGGTATACCAAAGTAATGTGTGCCGATATTTCTGGGCAGCGGCAGGTTATTAAGGCGTGGAATCTGACCGAAATAATCTCACCGCATGGTAACTTTGTCCAGTACCGCTATAAATCGGTTATGCAGCCGGTAACGCCCAAGGGCCAATTATATACTAAGGCGGTATATATTGATAAGATCATCGACTCTTTTGGCAATCAGGTCAAGTTTCACTATGGGGACAAGGTATGGTCATTAAGCGATAATGATCCGCGCGAATATGGCGTCACCTATCAAGCGGTTGCCGACGATCAGCCCGATTTTCGTCAAAGTGAATATGAAACCCTTTATCTGTCGGAAATTGTCGTATCCAATCAGGCAAAAAACCTCTATCGTGCCAGCTTTTCCTATACCCTTGAAAATTATGCGGTCGAAGGCGCGGCGTGGGGAAATACCGTCAAGCGAATGCTCCGATCGATCAGCTTAGTAACCGAAAAGGGGATTTTTCCGGGGATGGAATTTGAATATAATCAATCTGGGCAAACCAATCCGGGAATACTGCGAGCCATTCGTTATCCGCAGGGAGGCAGGGCGCATTATTTATATCGCTCGGTCTTTTTGTCACAGATTACGGCAAAAATAGAAGCGGTCAGCAATAACGCCTTTGCCGGTGAGCCACTGATCCGTTTCGGTAATGACTATGCGGTGGTGATCCAGAAAAATGCTGAAAAAGCAATCGTTTCGGTTTATCAGTGGATCGGCCGGTGGCAGCAATTTACCCCTGATACCGATTTTGATGGGGTGGACCCGGACAGTATAGCGGTAACAACCCAAATGGATTATGCAGTGGTCAGCGGTGTTACGGTCAATGGCCGGGCAACCAATTATATGGTACTGACCAAGCGTCGCAAGGTTAAGGGCGGTTGGTTTGCCGAGCCGATCCGCACCACTCCTGATCCCGATGCCGGAATCATTACCGGTTCCGGTTGGATGCTGATCCATGATAAAAATAATGATATTCTGAGCGGTTATTACTATGATGCCCCGGCGGAAGAGTGGCTTGCCGGTCATTTTCCCGATGAAACGGGTGAAGATGGATACACCCGCTTGACGGCGGTCGGCGGAAACCGTTTGTTATGCTTTTATTATGATGAAGACGGCGGCGGTTATCGCAATTTTATCAGAGCGTACGAATGCAATGCTTTAAAGGAGTGGAACCGGATTGCCGAGGTCGAATGTGGCGAGATGATCATCCAGGGTGGTACCGATGATGGTGATTACCGGCTGGCCTTTGATGGCAGTCTGGCGGCAGTGGCGTTGGTCAACTACCGCACGGGTACCAATATGCGCTATAGTTTAGGCATATGGCGACTCCATCACAATATTCTGGATAATGAGCTACAGGAGAGTTTATCCCTGCCGGTGACCGAGACCGACCTGATCACACCGCGCATCGCCGGAAACACCGTGATCTCTGCCGGCTATCTGTATCGGTTTGGGGGCGATCGCTGGTTGGTTAGTGATCGGTTGGCGATTAAAGCAAACGGCAGCTTTCAGTTTGCGTTATCGGAAAATATTGCGCTGGCTTCATCAATATGCAATAATCGTCTGACCATAACGGCGGCGGTATTTGATGATCAAAGCGAGGAATGGGAGGAGGTGCCGTTGTCGGTGGGAAAGGCACCCGCAGTCCCGTCACATGGCGTTTCCATC
>JAITWD010000123.1 GCA_031285465.1 Lachnospiraceae bacterium | reverse complement strand
CTCCCTTGACCCCCATCGCCGGGCAGCCAAAATACCCAAAGATCATAATGGGATCCAGAATTATATTGATGATCGCCCCCGTCATCTGAGTGATCATCGAATAAACGGTCCGACCGGTCGATTGCAATAATTTCTCCAGGGTTATCTGGGCAAATACACCAAAAGAGCAGGTACAGATTACAATCAGGTAATCTTTTCCATAGGCAATAATCTCTGCATTCCCCGTCTGTGACCGATAAAAGCCATCAACCGCAAACAATCCTACCACCAGAAAAACTAAAAAGACGATCACCGTCATAAAAATGCCGTTGTTAGCGGCACGATTCACCTTGTCAAAATCCTTTTCCCCCAGCGCCTTTGACAGCACCGCATTGATACCGATGGCTGTTCCTATCCCCAACGCCATCATCATTGCCTGCATCGGAAAGGCAAGCGAAACCGCTGTCAGCGCATTCTCGCTCACCCGTGCAACAAAGATACTATCGACGATATTATATAATGCCTGGATCAGCATTGACGTCATGATCGGCAATGACATACCGATCAGCAAACGACTGACCGGCATGACCCCCATTTTATTTTCTCCCGGCACATTCGCCGCTTGTCCGGTCACTTCACTTTCTCCTGTGCGCTTGTCCGATCCTTCCGATACCACCTTTTCGGTCATACCGCCCTGTGATTGCTTTACTGCTTTATTTTCCTTTGTCATACTGAACCTTTATCCTCTTCCCTTTTCAACTCCCCAAGGCGCCGGTTTATTTCGTCGGCACTGGCACGATCCCGGCGTCCGCCGCCAATCATCACTACTGCATAGACCATCAACACCATTGTCGCTAAAACTAAATACTCAACTGGCGCAGAATCGTTCTCCAGCCAGCCGAATAGATAGCGGGCACTACCCACCACGATCACTTCCAGTGTGCAAAAATGTATAGCAAGGCGCACTAACCACTGTTTTTTTGTCAATTCAGTGCGCGAATAGAAGATAAAATGAGGCATACAAAACAACCAGCCTCCTGCCAATAATCTCCACAATTCCAAATGCTCTATAATAGCTTCGGCATAAAAAATCTGTCGAAATACCGCCTCACTTAATAGCATTCCTGTGACAATAACAAAATAATCATGCCACATATTTTTTCCAATTTCCTTAAGTGTCATATTCTACCCCATACACCTTATGACTAGTGAAATACCTTATTTAAATCATCAGCTTTTTCTTCAATGCATTGACATACTGCCGCGAAATAATCTGCTTTTCCCCATTGTCCAGGCAGGCTTCAAAACGGCCATTAAGCGCCGGACTTACATACTTTATCTTTTTAATATTCATAACAATAGCTTTAGATGTACGGAGGAAATAACCGCCCCCGTACATCTCTTCAATCTCATATAGCCTCTGCCTGGACTCATAAACCTGCTCATGACAATAAATAAACACTTTATTATCGACCGCTTCAAAGTAATAAACATTCCTAAGGGCAATCCGATGGATCGCGCTCCCCTGATATCCCATCACAATATCTTCCCGTGATTTAAGACGGCTCATAATCTGCAAAATCTGATCGTTCAACTCATAACAACGGATTAAGATCTCTTCTTCCTGCTCCCGACCGATCTCTTCAATACTTATCTTCATATCCGCTTTGCTCCTATGAAGTACCATGCACACTCGCTTCGCTCGGCGCTGATATAATGTCTGCACTGTCATAATATCTATTACGCAATATACATAACCGCTTTGCCCTATTAAATACCTTGCACACTCGCTTCGCTCGGCGCTGATATAATGTCTGCTTCGACATTATAACATAGTCCCCATTTTTTGACGAGTCTTTTATTTGGGCGTCTTTTTTTACTTTTCTTTACGTGACATATTAAGCACTCCCATGGTAAGAAAAATTACCGTTGTTAAAATCAATACGACAACATGTATCTCCGGCTCGGCTGTAGTATCTCCAAATCTAAAGACGATCCCCATCTCCTCCTTAAATTGGTCCACCGCCTCAACCGGCATACCGGTAAACGCTTTATTAAGCTGATCTTCCATTAATACCTGCCGTAATAATGCACCAGCATGAGACACCGGAAAGCATTTGATGATCCACTGCACCCCTTCTCCCAGCGACCCAATCGGCAGATATATGCCTGTAATAAATCCAATCAATGTCCCCAATAGGATACTGACATTATTGAAAGCACCATTGGTCTTTAGCAGACTACTGATAAACAGCACTATTGAAGCGGATGAAGTCACTGCCAGGGCAATAATCCCCAACACCTTCGCCACCGTTAACACTGAGGGCAGTGCTCCTCCATTTACCACCAGATAGATTTCAACCGCAATAAAGGTCAGGGTGCACATCAATCCCCCCACCAGGCAGGCACTATAAACATATCCGCCAACAATTTGGGAACGCCTAAGTGGTGCCGACATAAAATCCTTATACCGCTTTTTAACTCTGTCCTCGATGATAACACCACACGCGCCCATTGAGGTTGTGATCGAAGATACGGCAATAACTCCCGCCATCACCCAGGTATCGATCAGCCCTTCTTTACCCGGCAGATCACCCGCCCCCTCCTTCATACCATCACCCAGAAATAAAATATACAAGCCAATAATGATAAATACCCCCAGCATTGAAAAAAATACTGCGCCTTTTTCACGCACATATAATCTGAAATTCCTCATTCCTAAATTAATCATTTTCCTTTTGCTCCTTCCCGATAATATTCAAAAAAACATCATCCATTGTCCCATGGATCACTTCGAAGCTCTCGATCCACTCCCGACTTGCCATCAGTAGTTCTATGGCCCTTTGGCTGCTACGGATCGCAATCTGGAATACCCGCTCCCGCTCAACACTCTCCAATCCCTGCTCGCCCAGATATTCTATCAACCTACCCCGCATTGTCTCCATCGGCTTAATCTTGATCAAATCGGTACTATAAGCTTCCCGCAACTCATAGGGTGTCCCTTTGGTCGCAACCTGACCATGATCTACAATAATCACATAATCTGCTTTAGCCGCCTCTTCCATATAATGGGTTGTCAGAAAGACCGTCATTTTCATCTCCTTTTGCAAACGAGCGATCATATCCCAGACGCTTTTCCTTGTCTGTGGGTCCAATCCTGTGGTCGGCTCATCCAAAAAGAGAATTTTAGGGGTATTAATAAGCGCCCGGGCAATATCGGCACGACGGCGCTGCCCTCCTGAAAGCTTACCATAGGGGCGATCAATAAATTCGGTTAGCTCGGCTACTTTAATTACCTTTTCTATTGCTGCCCTAATACCCCGATGATCCTTCGAATAAAATCGGGCGCGTACCATCAGATTCTCACGAACGCTCAGTCGGTCATCTAAAATACTCTCCTGAAAAACTGCGCCAATAACCGCCCTGATCCGATCGTCCTCCTGGCCCAGATAGAAGCCATCAATGATCACCTCGCCCTCATCCGGTTTTAGCAATGTACATATCATGTCGATGGTCGTACTTTTTCCTGCTCCATTGGGACCTAAGAATGCAAATAATTTGCCCCGCTCCACATAAAAGTCCATTCCGCGCACTGCCTTAACCGCACCATAATGTTTGTGTAGATTCTTTACTTCGATAATTTTATCCATTTCTTATCACCTTTCCCAAAAATTGTTTGCCACCTTATCTTTTCTGATTTAACTATTCCAGGCAACAAGCTTTCATAGCTACCATTATGTAACTGGTAATTATGAGTATAGCAAAATCCGGAAACAAAACAATTATCCAAACGGTGACCGGTTGGAATGACAAGGTGAAATGCAATTAGCGGATTGTAAGTTGCAGATAATGTCGGTTGATTTTTATGTACGATTTGGAAGTGGCTAATTATGGGTCAATCGCTGTGTGAATTGACTAATAGATTTTAAATGACTGGCAAACATTTTCTAAAGCAAATAAAGGTATTTGCCTTAGACACATCTTCGGACATAAATAAAGCGAGGTCATGCTAATGCATGACCCCGCCGATAGTTTATATTAAACTATAATTAATAACTTTTACTTACTGAGCAAAGAAATCTGCTTGTTGGCTTAAAGCTGCCTCAAGAACGGTATCAACACCAGCTGCTTTAAGTTCTGCGATAAATGCGTCATAGTTAGAAACATCAAGCGCACCTGAACCGAAAGGAACAGCATAGGATTCGATAACTGCCTGGCAAGCATTGTAAGCATCAATTACCTCAACGTTGTTGAACAGACCAGATTTAACGCCAACACCTGAGTTGTTAAATGCCTTCTGGTTAACCCACTCGTTACCATTAGCTTCAACATCACCAAGAGGGGTAGCAGCAGAGGTGTTACCAACAACACCATAACGCCAGTTAGCCCAACCACCACGGTCAGCAGTACGCCATGCAACGCCATCGGTTACGGTATATCCTTCGCCTTCAACACCTTCAGCCATCAGGTTGCCGATAACAGCATCCGATGCCATCAAGTTAAGGAAGGTTACAGCTTCAGGAGCATACTGGGTACCAGCATAAACAGCAAGACCAGAACCAATTGCAGACTCACTGGAAGCGATCGGTGAAGACCATGACGGAGCCCAAGCGATAACAACATCGCTACCCTGTGCTGCAGAAGCAGAAGCAGAAATCATGTTCTCTGCACCAGGTGCATAAGCAAAGGTAGAAACTAAGAAATCACCACTGTCACGACGGGTACTAACTGAGTTACCAGCAGTTTCCGGAATACCCTGGTCAGGATCAACATAACCAGCATTGTAGAAACCATTCATGGTAGTTACGAAATCTTTGTAAACAGGGTTCTCATAACGGCTGATGAAGCTAGCGGCAGTACCTGCAGGATTAGCATTGTCAAATACAACACCGATAGGTCCATTGGTACCAACAACATTGATTACGTGATTGTACGCACGGTCAATAACTTCACCTTCAACGTTTAACGGATATTTGCCAGGGTTAGCTTCAACATAAGCTGCGAACAGCGGTTCCCAGGTGCTCATATCGTTAGGATCAAAATCAGCTAAGGTAAAACCAAGTGCTTCTAAAGCGGTCT
>JAITWD010000120.1 GCA_031285465.1 Lachnospiraceae bacterium | reverse complement strand
ACCAATACCGTTACGATCAGACGATGATTTTTTCGGGGAGACACCGGAGGTACCCCTGCCTGACTTAACTTAACCTGTGGTTTGAGCATTTTACCGCAAGACTTCACTTTTGTAACAATAATATTAAAATAGTTTTTCATATGATCACCGGCATGAATTATTGCTATAATATATGACCAGATTTGTTTTCTTATGTTTTTCCTATCATAAATCAAAATTCACTTCTGTGAGGTAAATAATTGCTAAGATAAATATTTATATTTGCCCTTTGCGCATCGGTTTGCATAAAAAGGCATCGACTTATGTCGATGCCATCTGCAAAACTGCTAAAACAGATAAACTATCACGGCAATTCAAACTGCTTCAAATAACGGCGGTAGTGTTCGCTGAAATTCTGCTTTTCCTGATTGCTTAAAGAGTCCTGATAACGATGGGCGACCATATCCTTGTCTTCCGACTGAAGCAGGCAGATCGCAATATTGGAGCAATGATCGGCGATCCGCTCATAATTGGTCAGGATATCCTGAAGGATAAAACCAACTTCAATAGAGGTCTTACCATTACTTAAACGCTTATAGTGCCGCTTCTTGATCTGGGCGGTCAGCTTATCAATTACCTCTTCCAACGGCTCAACCTCTGCCGCCAGCTCAAGATCAAAATTGCGGAATGCGGTAAAGGTTTTAGCGATTATTTCGGTCAGCGCGGCGGAATAAATCTTCAATTCCTTTTCCGCTTTTTCAGTGAAGCCAAGCTCCTTCTCCGCCAACTCCTTTGCCGACTGCACCAGATTGACCGAATGATCGGAAATCCGCTCAAAATCACCGATACAATGGAGTAATACGGTCAACTGCTGATTATCGGCATCCAGCATTGAATGATTACCCAGTCGGACCAGATAGGTCCCGATCCGGTCCTCGTATTGATCGACCACATCCTCAAGCAGCTTGACCTCTTCGACCGATTTCTTGCGATAGTCATGTAGTGCCTCCATCGCAAGACCGACCCCCTTTTGGGTCGCATCCATCATGTCATTGGTCACATTCCGAGACAACGAAACGGCATAGGGCGGATTTTCCAGAAAACGCTCGTCCAACTGGATATAGGAAAAGGTCTGGCTCTCTTCAGCGGTGGTTGGCAGGGTCATATAGGCAAGCTTTTCTAGCAGCTTAGATAACGGTAAAAGCAGTACGGTGGTAAGGACATTGAAAAGGGAATGGAAAATCGCAATATCGGTCACCTTGGCCACATCATCCAAAAAGGCAAAACGCAGGATGGCATTAAGGCCGTAAAAAATCGCCATCACAAGAATCGTTCCCACCAGATTAAAATAGAAATGCACCAACGCCGCCCGTTTGGCGTTCTTATTAGCTCCGATCGAAGAAATGGCGGCGGTAACACAGGTGCCAATATTTTGACCCATGATGATCGGGATCGCAGTGCCAATATTGACCAGACCGGTCGCACACAGCGCCTGCAGGATTCCGACCGAGGCCGAAGAACTCTGGATGATCGCCGTGATCACCGTACCGACCAGTACCCCGATGATCGGGTTGGAAAAGGCCACCATCATATTCCGAAATTCCGGAACGGTAGACAGCGCAGAAACCGACTCGGTCATGGAGTTCATCCCAAACATCAAAATGGCAAAACCAACCATGATCATACCGGTATTTTTCTTTTTATCCGATTTGAGGAAAAGAATGAGCACCACACCGATAACGGCAAGGATGGGCGAAAAGGTGTTGGGTTTAAATATCTGAACAAAAAAGGAATCGCCCTCCAGACCGGTCAGACTGAGGATCCAGGCGGTAACGGTGGTTCCGATATTGGCACCCATAATAACACCGATCGCCTGCTGTAGCTTCATGATGCCGGAGTTGACAAAACCGACCACCATAACCGTAGTGGCTGAGGAGGATTGGATGATCGCCGTCACGACCAGACCAAGGATCACCCCTTTCCATTTGGAAGATGTTAATTTCTCTAACAATTTTTCCAGCTTACTACCGGAGGCCTGAGTCAGACCATCCCCCATAACATTCATTCCGTAAAGAAATAATGCCAGACCGCCTAGCAATTGCAAAAACCCAAAAATATCCATATTTTACCTTACCTTCTTTTCGCGTAGTTTTTATCTGAATGACCTTTATCCGGCGAACCGGCTACTTCTCACCTGACCGGATCGCGGCAATATCTTCATGTTTATCGGCAAGATGATGCTCTTTAATCTCAATCGGTGCTTGTGGACCACCTCTGAAAGTCCATTTGAGTAAAACAGGGGTTATAATCGTGGTTACCACCACCACCAGAATAACCGGACCAAGGAAGGCCGAGCCGATCAGACCAAGCGCGGCGCCCTTGCTGGCAACGATCAATGCCACCTCACCACGGGAGATCATTCCAACCCCGATGCGTTTACATTGGTAATTTTTATAGCCGCAGAGCTTGGCACCAAAACCGCAGCCGATGACCTTACTAAGTACAGCTACTATGGTTAGTGAAAGGGCAAAGGCAATGATGGCGCCACTCATGGCCGGCATCGTAACCTGCAACCCAATGCTGGCAAAAAATATCGGTGAAAGATATAAATAAGAAAGGACGTCAAATTTGGAAGCCAGTAATTCTTCCCGTTGGGTCATCGATATGATCACACCGGCGATAAATGCCCCGGTAATATCGGCAACTCCGAAGAAATTTTCGGCGGCAAATGCCATCAGCAGACAATAGACAAAGGCAACAATGGTGTAGCGCTGCATTGCGCGGCCGGTGTTGCACCAGCGCCGGAAAAACTGGTAGAAAAGCCAGCCACCCAGACCGGAAAAAACAAAAAATCCAAGGATTTTTAATAAAACCCAGCTAATCTTGACCGAATCATCGGCAAAGCTTGATACCACGGTCAGACAGACAATTCCGATTATATCATCAATAATGGCTGCGCCCAGAATGGCATTGCCCGAACGGGTTTTCAGCTTGCCCAACTCTTTAAGGGTTTCCACTGTGATACTGACCGAAGTAGCGGTCAGGATAACCCCGATAAAGATATTCTGTAAAAGGATGGTGCTACTGGCATCAGAATCGATCATCCCGGCACGGTTAAAGAAATATGCCACACCAAAACCGCCAGCTAACGGAACCGCCACACCAAGTAACGCGATCACAAAGGAGGCTTTGCCACATTCCTTGAGCTCCTTGACATCGGTGCCCATCCCGGCACAAAACATCAAAACTATTACGCCGATCTCGGCACTATGTTGGATAAATGAGGTTTCAGTGATTATATTAAGAAAGGCTGGTCCGAGAAATAAACCTGCGAGCAACGCGCCGACCACCTGTGGCAGATGAAACTTTCTGGTAAGCAGACCCAGTAATTTAGTACTGATAAGAATCAGGGATAGATCAAGGAGAAATTTGTACATGGCTGCTTCCTTTACTTGACGTTAATTTGTCTTGAACCCAAACACATACTAACATAGCACTTTTTGACCAACATTTCAAGTGTTAGCACTTTAATTAACAAATTTTGCGGTTTCTAAATGTTTGGTCGATAGTAACCGATACACGGCTACCTAAATAAAATAAATTAGCCTCTTTTACGGTGGCTACGATAGCGCATTGGATAGTACCGTAGAATAATCCGACAGACCAGAACAAAACACCGCCAAACCCATGCGTTAAGCCGGTTTGGCGGTGTTTTTAGGAAGTGGAGACAGTTGGACTCGAACCAACGACCACTTGCTTGTCGAGCAAGTGCTCTCCCAGCTGAGCTATGCCTCCCTAATTTGGGATTATAACACGACCGCAAAATATTTACAATAACTAATTTGAATTAAATTTAGCAATTAAATCCGCAATTTAATTAATTGCCCACTCACCCATAATTACCGCCCGCTACCTTCGTATCTAAACTAGATAAATCAAAAACCGCTGATCATTCGCTTTTGACCTTTAGCTAAATTTACATTATAATAAATAAAATACTAAATAATATTATTATAACTAAATAATACTATTATAATTTGGAAATAAAGGAGATTGCGCTTTGACCAATCAGGAATTCGAAGCTGCCATCAGGCGAATTGGCGCCGGTGATAAAACCGGCTTAAAGGAAATATATGAAGCTTATGCCGGGTACATATATCGGGTCATTTATGAAATTCTTCAAAACAGAGCCAATGCCGAAGATGTCACCAGCGACTTTTTTATCAAACTCTGGGAGAAGGCCGAACTCTACCGCCCCGGTAACGGGCATAAAACCTTCCTAACCGTCATGGCGCGCAATATGGCGATTGACTTTCTGCGCAAACACCGCCGCGAGGAGTTGACCGCCATGCTCCAGGATATCGGTGCTCCCCCCGATGATTCCCCGCCTGGACGCCCAGTCGTAGGTGATGATACTTTACCGGTCTTTGGCTCTCACGAGCCACCGCCGGAAGACCGGGTCATCGCCAGTCTTTCCCTACAGGCGGCACTTGCCACCCTAAAGGCTGCCGAGCGGCAGGTGGTCAGTATGAAAATCCTCGGCGAACTGACCTTCCGGGAAATCGCCGACATTATGCAGATTCCGATGGGTACGGTTACCTG
>JAITWD010000104.1 GCA_031285465.1 Lachnospiraceae bacterium | reverse complement strand
GCAAATCCGGCGCGGGAAACTCTTGATCAGCGTTTCCCTAATCTTCTACAATTAAGGAAAGGAGGAAAGTTATGACAAGCAAACTTGCAGGAACATCTGCACGGGATGTGAGTTCACTGATGAACTTCGTCCAACCAAAGAATGGGTCTGCGCCTAATGGAACCACAGAAGCTGGCGGATTTGGTAGTGCCATGAATCGGGCTGCCGATCGGATCAATAAAGAGCCCATGCCGGCCAAGGTGGAATCACCGAACAAGCCCCCGGTTGATCGAACGAACGAAACTACCGCTCAAACCGAAGCCGGTAGCGCGGCAATGGATAAGAGTAGAGAGACCGTCGCAAGTACCAAAGAACAGCCAATCGATGCGAAGACGGCCAAACAGCTTGAAGCCGCCGGCGAAGAGGCAGTAAAGGCGGTTGCCGAAGAATTGGGATTATCCGAAGAAGAGGTGCTGGCTGCCATGGAAGAAATGGGTTTGGTTCCGCTTTCTCTACTGGAACCACGCAATTTGACCAGTCTCGTCTTGCAGCTTACCGGTGAGGATAGTGCTGCGCTGATGACCAATGAAGCACTGTATGGGCAACTGAGCAATTTGACCGCCGCCATTTCCGAATTGACCGGTGAGTTAATGAACCAGACCGGTATGGATCAGGCACAATTAGCGGCGCTGCTGGAACAGGCTAAAGCAGCACAGTTATCGGCTGAAACCGGTGTTTTAACCAAGGATGAGGGATTCATCAGTCCGAATGCCCAGGCAGAAATGGAAGCTGCCACCGCTGAACCCGATAAAGAAATCACCATTGTCGTGGAAAAAGATGGTGTAGTTACCGAAATAACCGCATCTGCCGATGAAGACGGCAATCTCCAAGCTACCAAAGAGGTGGTCACGACTGTAACCGATAATGCCAGCACATCAACCGGTCAAGACGGTAGCAATCAGCAGCAATCCGATCAATCGTCCGACCAGGCGATGAACGGTCGTAATGCCATGTTAGATAATCTCTTACAAAACAGGACCAATGCTACCACCACATTCAATCCGGTCATGAGTACTATGGCGGCACCCGATACCGAACAGATCATGCGACAGATACTAGACTACATGAAGGTTTCACTAAAGCCGGAAATGAATCGGCTGGAGATGCAGCTTAATCCGGAGAATCTTGGCACCGTTCATGTGGAGATTGCTTCCAAAGAGGGAGTGGTTACCGCTCAGTTTACCGCTCAGAATGATCTGGTAAAGGCGACCATTGAAAGCCAACTGATCGAACTGAAGGAAAATTTACGGGCTCAGGGAATTAAGGTCGAAGCGGTTGAGGTCAATGTTCAAAGCCAGGCTTTTGACAGTCAGCTTTGGCAGGGTAATGATGGTAACGATCAAGGCTATCAGGACAACAAACATAATCGTCGCCGGATCAACCTAAACGAACTTGATCTGGAAGAACTTCCAGGCGATATGACAGCGGAAGAGAAGATGGCAACCGAGATAATGGTGGAAAATGGTAATACGGTGGATATGACAGCGTAACTATCATCGCCTAAACAACTATGAACAATTAAAGGACCGAGAGGAGAAATAAATGGCAGATTTAGTTAGCGGATTGGGCGCAACGGTCAAAGACGGAAAGATGGTCGATAAGGCAAGTGCTTCATCTACCAGTGAAGCCAAAAGTGCCAGCGGAAACGGGGCAATGGATAAGGACGCTTTCCTGCAGCTTTTGGTGGCACAGATGAAATATCAGGATCCGCTTGAACCGGCTTCCAACACCGAATACATTTCCCAGTATGCAACCTTTTCTGAGTTAGAGCAAATGCAGAACATGAGCGCATCGCTGGAACTTTCACGGGCATCGAGCCTGGTCGGTAAGACGGTAACCATAAGGACCCAGTTAGAGAATGGCGATATTCAAGAGGTGGAGGGAAATGTTGATTTCGTAGTCTACGAAAACAATAAAGCAATGCTTTCCATCGACGGCGAGTTATATTCCGCCAATGACGTATATGCAACGGTGGATGACGCTTACAAGACGGCCTATGAACTGGCCGAAGCCTTTAACAAGGCGATGGCAGAATTGCCCAAGTTAGACGACGTCACCCTGACCAGCGCTGAAGTGATCACCAACCTGAAAGACGGTTACAATTCCATGACTGCCTACCAGCAGAAATACATTGATAGTGAGTTGGTCGATCAATTACAAAAATATGTCAATAAGATCGATGAAATGAGTGCCGAGGCTTTAGCCGGATCATTTGCCAAAGAGTTAAACGGCCTGCCGGCGGTCGATCAGATCACCCTTAAGGATGAAGAAGTGATCAGTAACCTTGACAAGCTATATAATGAATCCATGAGTGATTATCAACGTGGCTTTATTGATGAAAAGGATGTCGAGCGACTGGAAGCCTATGTTGAGCAACTTAATAAGTTAAAAGAAGCAGCGGGTGAAACCGATGAAGAGGACAGCTCAGAGAGCTGATCTATTTAAACTGACATCAGAGTATTGAAGCAAAGATCACTGATCGTCAGCATAACCCATCAAATCGAAAGTGAGCTCTCAAGGAGGAGAAATCATGAAGTTACAGAATAATCAATTCCTTTCGATTGAGCAGTTACAGGATCAATACCTTACTAAAAACGTTAAAAATGCTCCCACCCACCCGGCCGAGGCACTGTCCTTTAAGGCGATCCTTGATCAACAGGCGGCGGGAACAACCGAAGTGAAATTTTCCAAACATGCCATCGGACGACTGGCCGACCGGAATATCACCCTCTCGGAGGATCAACGGGCACGTTTAAATGAAGGAACTGTAAAGGCAGAAGCTAAAGGGATTAAAGAATCACTGGTGATTGTGGATCAAATGGCATTTATTGTCAACATCCCCAACAATACCGTGGTTACTGCCATGAATCAGGGCGAAGCAAGAGAACAGATTTTCACCAATATTGACGGGGCCGTAATTATGTAGCCGGACCTTATGGAGGCACCAGTTCCCGACTGACTGAAGGAACTACTACGGCAAACCCAACCAGGAGGTTATTGCACTATGATGCGATCATTGTATTCCGGCGTAGCCGGACTTAAGACCCACCAGACTAAAATGGACGTTATCGGTAACAACATCGCAAACGTCAACACAACTGCATATAAGGCACAATCCATCACCTTCAACGAATTGATGTACCAGACCACCAAACGGGCGTCCGGTGCCAATGCCACCACCGGTGTCGGCGGTACCAATGCCGGTCAGATCGGTCTCGGTGTTAAGGTGGGTGCCATCAACACTAATATTACTACCCAGGGTGCGACCCAGACGACCAACCTGCCCTTCGACCTGTCAATCACCGGCAGTTCCTTCTTCATCGTCAACAACGGTTCCGAAACCTTCTTCACCCGTGCCGGTTCCTTCTATGTTGATGGTGCGGGTAACCTTGCCATGACCAGTACCGGTTACAACGTTATGGGTTGGGGTGTTGACCCTACCACCGGTGAGATCAGAAAAGATACTGTTGAACCCCTGCGGGTCATGGGCACCAACTCCGCCGGTGAAGACATCATGACCTACCCGGCAGAAGCCACCACCAAGGCCACTATTACCGGTATCGCCGATAAGAACGATGCCGATATCCAATCAAAGAACGGTAAGATTATTAACCTCGACTTCTATGACAACCTGGGTTATCAGTATACCGCCCGGTTCAGTGTCCATCTCGTGGATGGAGATACCGGACAGTATTATACCAAGTTGGATGATATTCTTGATTCTAATGGTCAGAGTATCGGTGCGGATAAGATGAATCAGGTAGGCTTTGGCTCGGATGTTCAGACGGTTGGAGCAAATGATCCTTACCTGCGTGCAACCGGAACGAATGCAACCGCCCGAGTAGATATTGCAGTGACTGCTCCCGCCGCAGTGAACTTCCAAGTTGATTCGGGTGTGTCATATACAGTAACCGGTGGAGCTATTGACCCACAGAATCCGGCGCCGGCAGGAGGTGCACCAACACCCTTCCCGACTGCGGCTAATATTGGTGCATTGTATGGAACAGCAGCAGAAACGGCATTGACAACATCAAGTAATGCCAGTTTTGATAATAATGGAAATCTAACCCTTACAAGTAGTGCAAATGGCAGTACCACAACCTATCCTAAGATTGTCGGTGCTACGTCGACGGTAGTAAGCGTTGCGATTAACAACGCAGACCCGGCTTTTACGGCGAAAACTTTTGCGGTTGGTGCAGCAAACCAATACAACATCGCTGCCGACGGCACGACAATAACCGATGCCGCAGGAGCTGCCGTGACCGGCTTTACGATGGCTGATATTGAAACCTTGTATGGAACATCGCTGGAGGGGGCACGCGCCTTTACTATTGCCGCCGATGGTACCTTGACCGTAACCCAGAAGGATGTCGAAAACGCTGCCCTATTGGAATATATTCCCGGAACCGGTAAATTTGCCCGGATTGGCGGAAATATGGAAGGATTGATCAACCTAAACTTTGCCGATACCGAAGAGATGTCCAACTTCCAAGACATCGAATTAAACTTCAGCCCTACCCTTATGACCGACAACCGCAAAACCAGTACCCTTGGTGCGGAGCGTGGCGGTACCGGTGATGATAAAGGACTTGGGACCGGTCGTCGTACCGGTGATATGCTTGAAGTGGTCGTACAGGATGACGGACGGATTTATGCCAACTATGACAATGGTCAGAGCCGTCTGCTCGGACAGATTGCCACCGCTACCTTCTCCAATGCCTCCGGTCTGGAAAAGAAGGGCGATAACCTCTACGGCGAGAGTATGAACTCGGGTGCCTTCGATGGCATCGGCGAGGACATCAAGGTCGGTGGCGGTTACATGACCTCCGGTGTGCTGGAAATGAGTAACGTCGATCTTTCCTCCGAATTTACCGAGATGATCACCACCCAGAGAGGTTTCCAGGCGAACAGCCGTATCATTACCGTATCCGATACCCTGCTGGAAGAACTCACTAACCTGAAACGTTAATAATTAACAGTAGCAAGGCATGTAGCCCATGCCTTGCTACTGCTTATTTATTTTAAACCCCATCTTTCCGGCCGGGCGGCCCCCCTGGTAGTAGCCAACCTAACCTAACCTAACCTAACCTAACCTAATCTATAATAAAGTTCACTCCGACACAGGGTGTACCCCGCACCGTGTGTACTTGTATGCAATTTGGGACCTTCTGTCCAAGCATCCGACCAAGCCCATTTATGTTATTTTGACCAATGGGAATTTAGTCCCATAACACCGTCCGGACTATAAAAACGTCTAAATAATCAACCAGAAATTCTGAACATTAATGTGCAATTTGCACATAGAAAACCAACATAAATTTCCAAAAATATTGGCAGCCACAACACGGTTACCAGATGAAAAGGAGGAATCTTAAGTATGATAGAAGTCACTAAAATCAATGATGTCAAGGTTTTGATCAACCCCGATCTGATGGAAATAGTTGAAGAAACTCCCGATACCGTCATCTCTTTTACGACCGGCCGAAAAATTATTGTAAAAGAAAGTAGACAAGAAGTGAAAAATTTAGTAAAATCGTATAGAAAGGATATTTTTGCATAGAACGGATTTAATGTTTATGCTTATAATTGGGTGAATTCTGTGGATATAGCATCAATAGTTGGTTTGGTATTATGTTTTGGTTTCGTTTTGCTTGGTATTGCTACCAGTGGTGGTCTTCAGACGATTCCTGATTTCATTGACCCTCCTTCGATCGCCATCACCTTTGGCGGGGCATTTGCGTGCGTATTTGCCGCCAATTCAATTGGCGATTTCATCGCTGGATTGAAGAGCTTTTCTTTAATATTAAAGGTGCCGGTGCTGGACACCAGAATGATCATTCAGAAGATTATTGAACTGTCTAATGTTGCCCGTAAGGAAGGCTTACTTTCCCTTGAGGAGGCAGCAGCCGATCTGAACGATCCATTTTTGAAGAAAGGTATCCTTTTGATCGTTGACGGTACCGATCCCGACTTGGTTCGAGGCATTATGGAGACCGAGCTCATCAGCGTGGAGGGGCGTCATAAAAGTAAGATTGCCTTCTGGGACAGCGTTGCGGCTATGGGTCCGGCGTGGGGTATGATCGGAACCCTGGTTGGCTTGGTAAATATGCTTAATCAGATGTCCGACCCCGATTCGATCGGTGGTTCGATGGCGACAGCACTGATAACCACACTCTATGGTTCGTTACTTGCTAACTGGATATGTGCACCGGTTGCCGGTAAGCTAAAAGCACAGAATGACAGTGAAATGATGGTTAAAGAGATTATTATTGAGGGACTTTTGTCCATACAGGCCGGCGAGAATCCTCGTGTTATTGAAGAAAAGTTGAAGTCCTTCCTGGCACCGAAAGATCGGATTGTCACGGCTGAAGACGGAGGTGAGGCCAATGGCTAAGAAAAGAAGTGAAGATGCTCCGCCGCCAGGGTCGCCGGCATGGATGACTACCTTTGGCGATTTGATGAATCTTTTGCTTTGTTTCTTTGTTTTGTTGTTTTCCATGTCTACCATTGATGCGCAGAAGTTTGAGATGATCGCTGCCGCCTTTAATCAGACCTTTAGTATTTTTTCTGCCGGTGCCGCGAGTATCGGTGAGGGTATCCTGGTAAGTGAGGGCGCCTCACAATTAAATGAGCTGGCGGAATTTATAAATAGTACCGGCATGAATCCACAGGGTGATACCGTTCCGGATGGTATGCAGTCGTCTGAACAAGAGGTGACGGAGGCAATGGAGGTTCTTGAACAAGCCAAAATGGAGTCATCTGAGGAACTGGCTGAACTGATCACTGAGGCCATTGAGGAGATGAATCTTGGAAATATTGTTGATGTTGATTTCACTGCTGACTATGTGCAACTTAATATCAATGGAACTATTCTTTTTGAATCGGGCAGTGTGGAGCTGATGGATACAGCGGTGGAGCCGATCCAGCAACTGGGTTTGATCTTACAGCGATACGCGCCGGGCGACATAATGATTGAAGGTCATACGGATAATGTACCGATGTCCGGAGCAAAATATTCTAATAACGATGAGTTGAGTGATGGCCGTGCCCGCTCGGTATTCTGGTTTTTGCGGGATAATACTTTATTGGATCCGGCGCGGATCATTCATTCCGGTCGTGGTGAGTATGTGCCGATTGCCGACAATGGTACTGCGGAAGGGCGTGCCAAGAACCGTCGCGTAGAAATAAGGGTTTATAACGCGCTCAGCTCTTTTTGACCGTTAGTCAGGATGCTACGCCATACTACTTTTTGTGATTGCGACTAATTTTTGCTGGTATATTGTGGGATTATGTAATAATATAGTCTTAGCAGTGAAGTGGTCCTGCCGTACTTATATTAAAAATAAGCAATAGTTATCCAAAAAGGATGTACAAATATTATACAGTTGGTATACAATAGAGACAATCGAAATCAAATGGAAATAATTGGGCCATTAAAGTTAGATAAGGTTTTATCGGGAGGACATATTATATAATGAAGAGAAATTTATTATCCATCATCATTCTGGCGTTACTGATCGTCAATATCGTGCTGACGGGGATCATGATGTTTACCGTGACCGGTGCAGCGCAGAAGGCTTCGGCACTGGTGACCGACATTGCGATGGTGATGAGACTGGAAACGGCTGGCGAGGCTGGTGCTGAGGGCGGGGTGGTTTCTGCACCGGTGCCGATGCAGGACAGTGTTGCGTATAACTTTGAGCAACCGATGACCATTCCCTTAAGAGCTGGCGAAGCTGATACGATGACCCATTACATCGTTGTGTTGGTGACTCTTGATCTTAATAGCAAGCATGATGACTATGCAGACAATGGTGAAGGCGATCTGACCGCTGCTGCGGCACGGATCCAGAATGAGATCATTGATGCCTTCAGTCAGTATACAATTGATGAAGTCAGAGCCGACCAGGAGGCTGGTTGGTTGACCATCAAGCCGGATATTTTAGAGCGTATCCACGGTCTTTATGATTCTGATTTTATCTACAATATATCGTTTAGGGACATCAAGTACCAATAGCCCCTTAAGACTCACGTTAAAGGCAGGGAGGTGATTTCGTGGGCGAGGTACTTTCTCAAAGCGAGATTGATAATTTGCTGGCAGCTTTAAGCACCGGCGAGTTAGATGTGGAGCAAATGCAGGAGGATTCAGTAAAACAGGCTAAGAATTACGATTTTAAGCGGCCGGCGAAATTCTCCAAAGAGCATTTAAGAACATTGGAAATTATATATGAGCACTACGGTCGGTTGATCTCTACCAACCTTCCGGTTTATCTGCGTAAGAATATTCAGGTTAGTGTTGCCAGTTCTGAGACGGTAACCTTTTCCGAATTTACCAACGCCCTATCCAATCCGGTTATTTTGGGAATTGTCAGTTTTCAGCCCTTGGTCGGTAATGTTATTATTGAACTTGCTTCTAATATAGGGTATGCTATGATAGACCGGATGCTGGGAGGTCAGGGGGTGCCATTAGACCGGGTCAGGGACTTTTCCGAAATAGAAATGACCATTATTGAAAAACTGATGGTAGTATGCATGCAACTAATGCGCGAGCCGTGGAAGAATGTGGTTGACATCAATCCAATGATGGAGCGGATTGAAACCAATCCTCAGTTTGTTCAGGTTATATCTCCCAGTGATATGATCGCGATCGTGACGATGAATATCAAGATCGGTGAGGTTGAGGGATTGATGAATATTTGTCTTCCTTATTTCACCTTGGAATCGGTCATGGACAAATTGAATACCAAGTTCTGGTTCTCCACGATGAAGGAGGAAGGTGACGTTGACTTCGAGGAGCATATAGGTTCGTTGCTCAAGCGGGTTGATGTGCCGATCAGAGCGGTATTAGGTAAAAGTAGTATCTCGGTTAATGACTTTATTAATCTTCAACCGGGTGACATTATCCGACTGGACAGTCGGGTGGAGTCGGAGTTAAGGGTGTATGTGGGGAATATTGAGAAGTTTACTGCGCTACCAGGTTCGAATAAAGAGAATTACGCGGCGCGGGTTACATCAGTATTGAGAGAGGAGAAGTTAAACTAATGGACGGAATGTTATCCCAAGACGAAATAAATGCCCTGTTAAACGG
>JAITWD010000047.1 GCA_031285465.1 Lachnospiraceae bacterium | reverse complement strand
ATCGCTGAGTTACTCACCGAAAGCAATGATGAAATGTTTGATGCATTTGCGACGGAACCCCAGTCTTATGAGGAAACAGCCGATGGGCTACCGGATACAGAGAAGGTTGAGGCAGAGTTGTTTGCTAAGACCGATATTGCGGAATTGCTTGTTGACCAAACCGCTGAAGAATTGATGTCAGAGCCGTTAACCGGGACACCATATAATTTCGCCAGCGATACAAGTAATTGGGATTTGTTTGCGGCATCACTGGCAGAGCCACCGGAAGGATCGGAGGCAGAATCGCTCGAGGAATTGCCGGAAGGATCGGAGGCAGAACCGCTCGAGGAATTGCCGGAAGGATCGCAGGCAGAACCGCTTCAGGATTGGTCAGCGGAATCACAGACCGAACTGGTTGGGGAAGTAGCCGGTACGGAGGCACCTATTAACTTAGATGATACAGCATTTATTGTGGTAAATAATAACGAGATCATAGAAAAAGTAGAGGAGAATGGTATGAGCAAGACAAAAGCAGTTGAAGAGGAATTGATGGATGAAATGTTTGAAGAAATGAATGAAGAGGCGGTTTATATTGCCGATGCAGAGGCGGAAATGATGAAGTCGGATTTACCCACGCGTCAAGCGTCGGATGAGACGGCCACCATTACAGCCGGAATGAAAATGACCGGTGACATAACTTCAGAAGGGTCACTGGACCTGCAGGGAATGGTCAATGGAAATATTGATATCCTGGGCAAACTCAATATTACCGGTACCATCAATGGAGATTCTCAGGCAGCAGAAATCTTTGCTGATAATGCCAAGATCAACGGCGAGGTCAGGAGTCTTGGCAGTGTCAAGATTGGTCAAAGTACCGTTATTATTGGTAACATTTTTGCGAACAGCGCAGTGATCGCCGGTGCCGTTAAAGGTGATATCGATATCCATGGTCCGGTTATTCTTGATACTTCCGCTATCGTGATGGGAAATATT
The DNA here is from genome assembly GCA_031285465.1 of Lachnospiraceae bacterium. GTDB lineage: Bacteria > Bacillota > Clostridia > Lachnospirales > Lachnospiraceae > UBA935. The sequence continues at coordinate 1,717 of JAITWD010000047.1, read as the reverse complement.
AAGTCCAAATCGGTTCAGATCAATAATGGTGCCGTTATCGAAGGTATGTGTTCACAGTGTTACGCGGAAGTAAACCCGACCTCCTTCTTTGAAGAATTTAAAAAGGGTAAAAAAGACGAAAAAAAATAAGTAACTATAAAAAGACCGAATAATTCAAAAATAAACCAAAGCTCTAAAATAAACCAAAGCTCTAAAAGAAAGGAATAACATTATCCAATGAGAGTGTTATTGAAACTGAGTGGCGAAGCCCTCGCTGGTGACAAGAAAACCGGTTTTGACGATGAGACGATCATCAAGGTAGCAAGGCAGGTCGGTCGGTTGGTACAGGACGGTAACCAGGTGGGGGTGGTCATTGGTGGCGGTAATTTCTGGCGTGGCCGCTCCAGCGATGCGATCGACCGGAGTAAGGCCGATCAGATCGGGATGCTGGCCACAGTGATGAATTGTATTTATGTATCGGAGATGTTTCGTCATGAAGGGATGAATACCGGGATATTAACCCCATTTGAGTGTGGTTCATTTACCAAGCTTTATTCTAAGGACCGTGCGGTCAAGTATTTCAATAAAAACATGGTGGTATTTTTTGCCGGTGGTACCGGTCACCCATTTTTCTCCACCGATACCGGCGTGGTTCTGCGGGCGGCAGAGGTGGACGCAGAGGTGATCCTGCTGGCGAAGGCGGTGGATGGAGTGTATAATGACGATCCCCGCGTTAATGCCGGCGCGGTTAAATATGACCAGGTATCCATTGATGAGGTGATCGCGCAAAATCTGCAGGTGGTCGATATGACCGCTTCGATTTTGGCACGTGATAATAAGATACCCATGCGAGTTTTTGGGCTGAGTGAGGAAAATAGCATTATCAATGCCGCCAGCGGTCATTTTACCGGAACGACGGTAACGGTATAGACATTATTAAAAAACATTATTTTTAAAAAGCATTATTCAAGAGACTTTATGGGAAAGGATGGTTTCGATCATGGAGGAAAAGTTGCAGGTTTATGAAAATAAGATGAAAAAAGCTTATGAATTTTTGGAGAGCGATTATGCCGGTATTCGTGCCGGGCGGGCTAATCCGCATGTGCTGGACAAGTTAAGGGTGAACTATTATGGTACTCCCACTCCCATACAGCAGTTGGGCAATGTAACCATTCCCGAGGCTCGTTTGATCCAGATCGCCCCATGGGAAAAATCATTGATCAAAGAGATTGAAAAGGCCATTATGGCTTCCGATATCGGAATTAACCCGAGCAATGATGGTAATTCCATCCGGCTGGTTTTCCCGGAACTAACCGAGGAACGACGTAAGGATTTGGTTAAAGAGGTAAAGAAGAAGGGCGAGGAAAGCAAGGTCGCCATTCGTAATATTCGTCGGGACGGCAATGATGCCTTTAAGAAATTAGGCAAAGGTGAAGTTTCCGAGGATGAGGTCAAACAGATGGAAGAACGTCTGCAAAAAATGACCGACCGGTATATTAAGGATGTGGAAAAGCTGGTTGAAGAGAAGTCAAAAGATATCCTGACCGTTTAATGGTAGGGATGGGGAGTATTGATGGGCGATGTTTTTCATATGCCACGCCATGTGGCAATTATATTGGACGGTAACGGACGGTGGGCCAAAGCAAAGGGGATGCCCCGTAATTACGGTCATGTGCAGGGTGCCAAGATGGTGGAAGTGATCTGTGAGGAAGCCTATCGTATGGGGATCAATTACCTG
>JAITWD010000046.1 GCA_031285465.1 Lachnospiraceae bacterium | reverse complement strand
TGACCCTTGATCTGATCGATATCCTCCTTGACTGCCGATAACTGCCGCTCTCTTGACAGAGCGATCAATTCAAACGAACTGTGCGGCATGATCACACAATCATAATCGCCGGTCGCCACCCGACTGACAAACCGGCGCCGGTTATATTTTTCCATATCCTTTTTTCCTGCCACTAAAATATTGGCGGTCGGATATAAACGCATAAACTCACTTGCCCATTGATCCAGCGTATGATTGGGTACCGCGATCAACGGCTTATTACAGATACCAAGCCGCTTACGTTCATAAGCAAGCACACAGGCGCTGATCGTCTTACCCGCCCCCACTTCATGCGCCATCAGGATATTGCTCTTGCCATATAGTCCTTGTGCTACTACATCCTTTTGGTAGCTCCGTAATATAATGGCTTCATTCATTCCCGGCAGGATCAGATCCTCGCCATTAAATGTCCGGGGACGGATATTGTTAAAGCGATCGTTGTAAATCCGCGTTAAACTACTCCCCCGTTCCGGTTCGGCAAATAGCCAGGTTTCAAACGCTTGTTTGATCTGGGCTTGTTTCTCCCGTGCCACCAGGGTTTCATGACGGTTTAAAACATACCGCTCCTTTTCCTCACCAGTTGCCGGATCATAATAAAACTGCTTGTCCTTGACCTCCACCGACCGCAGGTTTAGTGATACCTCAAGGATCGCATAAGTATTCATCCGATCGGTTCCATAGGTACTAGAAGCAGCAATCGTTCGATCCTCCTGACTCTTTCCGGTGATGAAATAGGTGCCCGTACATTCGGCAAATTCTATCTTGATCGTATTTATCTGATTATAGCTTTTGGTTTTTAATAACTCATACATAAACTGTTCGTAATAATCAATCGGTATCCAGGTTGAACCCAGCACAAAACTGATATCTTCCGGTTTAAGCGGTTCTGGCTGAACCTGCCGCAAGGCGGTGACATTCCTCGTGAACCGCTCCGGATATTTTTCTGCTGCTAAGATTGCCTGCGCCAGTTTTTCTTTCACATATCCACTTAAATAGGATTCCGCCAATTCCCAGCAAACCTCTTGGTCAATTTCCAACTCATACCCCATGCTGTACTCTTCAACCGACTTCTGCCACTTTATCGGATCCTGATATATCCGTTCACCCAATTCGGTAATGATCGCTTCTATACTATTATAATCATGGTCACCTTCACGCTGAACACCCGCATAATAATCACGATCACCAGAGCTATAAGCGCCCGCACCGCGCTTAAGCAAAGACTGCATAAAATCAAGATCCACCCCACCCCGCAGATTAAGCGATATCTTGAGTGCTTCTACAGCATTCTCCGCTTTTCCCATGATCCGTGGTGGTGACACGGTGGCTTTATAAAATACTGCCGCCTTTTTATATTCACCCTTGACCGCCCTCCCCTTTTCGTCCCTAACCTCATCTTCGATCGAGCGGAGCAACGGGGCATCGCTATCCTTGGAGAAAGCCGTGCTATTACTGCTACTGTTCAAATATCCGTATGTACTGACGAAACGATCATAACACCGATTCAACCGCTCAAGATGTTGTTTCAATAGGGTAGCATAAGCTCCCGCACCATCAGCATTGTGATCGGTCACCTCCAATTGAAAACCGATCAACCCTCGCAATGCATCACGTATTTCCAGAATACCGCCGACGCGTTCTGCTTTTTTACCGCTTAATCCTTGTAAATACATGCGGGAATCTTCACGATAATAGAGGTTATCGCCGATCTTTTTATAGCTGAAATTCTTCACATCCGGTGTTGCCGGTATCCATTCCCCTAAGACCGTTTGGGCATCATCACTTAATCCACTGTCCGGCTCCCGATAAATCCCCTGGATCTGCTTAACTGCCGTTCCTAACAGTTCATATAGATCACTGTCTTCATAAGGTTTACAGGTGACCGCTTTATCATTGCCATACATTCCGGCTTCCTGCACCATCGTCCCCAGCATCATTTCCGGGTGATCGAAAAAGTAGCTGTTATAGGGAATCCCGCTTTCATCCCGCTCAACCGACAACCACGGGGTATTTTGCTCATCCGGAATGATCTCCTGCGCCCGCTTTTGCAAAAATAGGATGTCGGTCGTCACCTCGGTCCCTGCCACCGCCTTAAAGGCTGTTTCCGGCAAGCGGATCGCACCAAGCAACTCTGCCCGCTGGGCTATATACTTACGGATGGTTGGATTACTTTTATCTAAGGTGAATCTACTGGTGATCAACGCCAAAACACCACCTGACCGCACTTTATCCAGGCTCTTAGCAATGAAATAATCATGGATTTTAAAGTTATGGCGGTCATACCGGCGGTCACTGACCTTGATATTGTTGAATGGAATATTTCCGACCAATACGTCAAAGAAACTATCGGAAAACTCGGTTTCTTCAAACCCCTCGATCAAAATGTCGGCATTCGGATAAAGCGCCCTGGCGATCCCGCCTGCAATCGGCTCAATCTCCACCCCGTAAAGCTTTGATGCCGCCATACTATCGGGAACCACCGAAAAGAAGTTGCCCGTTCCCATTGCCGGGTCAAGGATATTACCGGTCCGGAATCCCATTCGCTCCAATACCTGATAAATATATTTGATGATATTCTGGTCAGTATAATAGGAAGTAAGGGTCGAGATGGCTGCTTGTTGCATCTCTTCTTCCGATAATAACCCGACAATCTCCTCATACTCTTTCTCCCATCCATCCTTTCCCGGTGTCAGGGCATTGGCAAGACCGCCCCAGCCAACAAACTTAGCCAGCACGGTCTGCTCATATTTGGTCGCCGGTCGCTGGTCGGCTTCTAATTGCTTCAGAAGCCGGATAGCGGCGACATTATTATGAAATTTAGTCTTAGCCCCGCCTGCATAGAGATGGTGTTCGGGTAAAAAGCGATAATTAGAACCGTTCATTACCGATTCATTGTTGGTTGCGGTATCGGTTGCCATTTCGGTTGCTGTATCGATTACCCGACCGGTTACTGTATCGGTTGCCCGATTGGTTACTGTATCAGTTGCCCGATCGGTTACTGTATCAGTTGCTCTGCCAGTGTCCCTATCCGGCACAATTTCCATTGCTTCATCACTTAATGATGGAAAAACCGGCGCATTTTTCTGAACAGCAGGGCGCTCTTCAATAATCTGATCACCACCCTGTACTTCTTCATTATGAAAGTCTGCGTATAGCTGGGATAGATTGGACTGCTGAAAATAATCCGATTGGTCAATCTGCATCTCATCAATTTCATCGGGAATATTATAATCACCGATCAAATCGCCCAGTTCATCATCAGTATCGGTCACTACTTCGTCCCATTCATCGGCTTCGATGCCCTCACCGTCCCCGACTCCCTCACCTGCTTCCATTCCCTCACTGTCCTCGGCGCCCTCACCTAATTCGATGCCTTCACTGTCTTCTACCCACTCACTGGCTTCGACCGCATTGTTGGCTTCGACCGCATTGTTGGCTTTGTCCCCCTCAGCCCCGGCGGTAGCTCTATCCACATTTTTGCCAACTTCCTCCTGATCTGCCGACTCCGGTATAACGAAAAAGGAACCCACGGTCGTTTTCCTGACCGCAGGTTCCTTTCCAATATTTCTATTGTCATTTTTTCTTATATCTTTTTCTTTACTATCATTATTTCCACTATCATTTCTTTGCTATCGTTATTTCCATTATCATTTTCTAAGCTATCATTATTTCCACTATCCCTGCCATCATCTAATGACGCTGGTAAACTACTTCGTGAAGTATTATTTCCTCCGCCTGGCTGGTCAATATCTCCATATGGGCGGTACGTGTCAGAATATTTTCCGTCTCCGGCATCGGCTGTTTTTCCAATAGCTTCCTGACCAATGATTCCTTCTGCCGTTCCGC
>JAITWD010000294.1 GCA_031285465.1 Lachnospiraceae bacterium | reverse complement strand
CGGATCGGAAGTTGATCGAGAACTTTAGCCTGTCGGTGCGATCGGGGCAGCGGGTGGCGATCGTCGGTCCAACCGGATGCGGAAAAACCACCATTATTAATCTGCTGATGCGTTTCTATGACGTTGATAAAGGAAGCATTGCCGTAGAGGACAAAGACATCCGTCAATTGCGCCGCAGTTCCTTACGCCAATCCTATGGAATGGTTCTTCAGGAAACCTGGTTGTATAGTGGAACAATCCGGGATAATATTATCATGGGTAAGCCGGAGGCGACCGATGAAGAGGTTATCGCTGCGGCAAAAGCCACCCACGCCCATAGCTTTATCAAACGACTTCCGAATGGCTACGAGACGGTGATCGGCGGTGATGGAGGCAGTTTATCACAGGGGCAGAAACAATTGCTCTGTATTACCAGAGTTATGCTTAGTCTGCCACCGATGCTGATCCTGGATGAGGCGACCTCTTCAATTGATACGCGGACCGAAGTAAAGATCAGCAAAGCTTTTGCCCTGATGATGGAAGGACGGACCAGTTTTATTGTCGCCCATAGGTTGTCTACTATCCGTAATGCTGATACAATACTTGTGATGAAGGATGGGCAGATTGTTGAACAGGGGCGACATGAAGAGCTACTGGCGGCGGGGGGATTTTATCGGGAACTGTATCGTAGCCAATTTGAATAGATAAGGAGATTATTATGAATTGGATGACCATCGTCGGTGTCGCAGTATTACTGATACTGATAATATTATTTTTTTTCATGCGCTATAAGAAAGCCAGGACAGCCCGTCATTGGGATGATATGGATGGACAGGATTTTGAATATTTTTGTGCCGACCTCCTTCAAAAGAGAGGATTTATTGAGGTGGAGGTTACCAAGGGAAGTGGCGACTACGGTATTGATATTTTGGCAGAAAAGGAAGGGGTTACCTATGCGATCCAGTGTAAGCGCTATAGCGGACCGGTTGGAGTTAAGGCCATGCAGGAAGCATATGCCGGTCGGGATTATTATGACCGGATGGTGGGGGTGGTGATGACCAATCAGTATTTTACCACGCCAGCGGTTGAGGCAGCCCGTAAATTAAAGATTCTTTTGTGGGACGGCGGTTATATAGATGAACTGATGGCGGGCGATACCAAGTTTCTTAACTAGGGAAACACTGCTTTGATCAGTGTTTCCTATAGTTGGTGTCGCCGGCACGGCATGTTTGGAAGGTTGAAATAAATGAAATTTTTATTAGTGGCGATCAATGCAAAATATATTCATTCCAATCTGGCGGTGCATAGTCTTAAGAGCTATGTTTATAATAGTTGTGTTCATTGTAGCAAGGTGAATAGGACTGGTGATGAGAAGAACGACGTAAATAATGGTTTAAAAGAAGGCATAACTAAAGGTCTGTACAAAGATGAAAATAATGATAAAAATGAAGATGAAATAGAAATAGCAGAATACACCATCAACCATCATTTCCCCGAGCTATTGGCCGATATTTATAAAAGAAAACCGGACATCATAGCCTTTTCCTGTTATATCTGGAATTGGGAAATGGTGGAGCGGCTGTTGCCCGAACTTCAAAAAATCCTGCCCCGTGTTCCGATTTGGTTGGGCGGTCCCGAGGTGTCTCATCGGGCCGACGCACTTATGCAGCGTTTGCCGATGCTTAAGGGCATTATGCTGGGTGAAGGTGAAATGACCTTCAAGGAAATATGGAACTATTATTGCGATGGCTGGAAGAAGGGGAGTCAACATGACCGGCAACAAGAAAATCGGGATCAGGCCGATCGGCGCCAGGCAGACCAGGGCTACAAAAACCTGGACCGACAGGATCAGGCGGCGGAAGTACTCGACAAAAGGGCGGACGAGCTATCGCAAATAGGTGGCATCATCTATCGGGCGGAAGAGGGTCATTTGATCACGACCACAGAAAGAAAGCTGCTTGAGATGGATCAGCTTCCTTTTACCTATCAGAACCTAACCGATTTACAAAATCGCATCATCTATTACGAGTCTTCCCGTGGCTGCCCTTACAATTGCAGTTATTGTCTCTCGGCGGTGGAAAAAAGCTTACGGTTTAAGACCATTGAGAAGGTTGCAGACGAACTACATAAGCTTTTGTCAGCGCAGGTACCGCAGGTAAAGTTTGTGGATCGCACCTTTAACTGCAATCATCATCATGCACTGACCATCTGGCAGTTTATTAAGGAGCATGACAACGATCGGACCAACTTCCACTTTGAGATAGCAGCTGATTGCCTGAATGCAGAGGAAATCCACCTATTGCAGACCATGCGTCCCGGTTTGGTCCAGTTAGAAATAGGGGTGCAGTCCACCCATGTGCCGACCTTGAGAAGCATTGGCCGGGTAATGGATTTTGCAAAGGTAAAAGCCGTTGTCCTTGCCCTGCAAAAAAATAGAAATATCCATCTGCATCTGGATTTGATCGCTGGTCTGCCCTATGAGGATTATGACACCTTCGTCAATTCGTTTAATGAGGTCTATTCCTGCCGTCCGGAGCAAATACAGCTTGGTTTCTTAAAGGTGCTGGCGGGCACGCCTATCAGACAACAAGCGGAGCAACATAAAATAGTCTATGGAGATTCGCCACCCTATGAAGTGTTGATGACCGATTGGATTTCTTATGAACAATTGTTATGTCTTCACTGCGTGGAAGAGATGGTGGAACGTTACTATAACAGTGGCCAATTTATGAATACGCTATTAGTGTTGGAGAAGGCTTTTTGTAGTCCGTTTGATCTGTATCGGCGGCTGGCGGATTATTATGAGGATAAAGGCTTCTCTCATCAAAGTCCGGCGAGGGGTTACCGATATAAGATCCTGTTGGATTTTGCGATTGACTGTGACCCGGATAATGAGGAGTGTTATCGTGAGCTTTTAACCTATGATCTTTATTTACGGGAGAAGGTCCGCAATCGACCCGATTATGCCACCGATATTAATGGCTATCGGGAGAACATACGTGATTTTTATCGGGAGGAGTCTCAAAAACGTAGATATTTGCCCGATCATGGGGCTTTTAATGCGACGCAATTGCAGGGTATGACCCATATGGAGGTTTTTGGGTACAATGTTACCGCAAAAAATGCCGAAGATAAATGTCATCGCAATGAGCAGCTGCAGTATATCCTTTTTGATTATGAAAATAGGGATGTGTTAACGAATAATGCGAATGTATTTAATATTTTGGAGTTGAGGCGATGAAAAAGACCGAAATGGATAATAAACCGATTAAAAATACAAGAATGAAAAAGGTGACAAATAGAAACGGCAATAGTTTAACGCCGCCCCAACGTGACGCCATCCTTAGTTTGCTGGATGATCAATATGGAACCGAGTACCATTGTTTTCTTCACCATGAAAATGCCTGGCAGCTTCTGATGGCAACCATATTAAGTGCTCAGTGCACCGATGACCGGGTCAATATCGTTACGGCGGAGCTGTTTCGTATCTATCCATCGCCACAGCTTTTGGCGATGGCCGATCAGACCGATGTCGAGCAGGTGATCCGTTCGGTTGGGTTTTATCATAATAAGGCTAAAAATCTGATTGCCTGTTGTCGTGAGTTGTGCGATCGTTTTGACGGTGAGGTGCCGAAATCGGTTGACGAGCTGACGGCACTTCCCGGGGTGGGTCGTAAGACGGCAAATGTTATTAGAGGGAATATATACAATGATCCCAGTATCGTAGTCGATACCCACGTTAAGAGAATTTCCCGACGGTTAGGTTTAACCCGGCAAGAGGATCCGGTCAAGATAGAACTGGACTTGATGAAGGTATTGCCACGCGATCACTGGATTCGCTATAATATTCAAATAATCACCTTTGGCCGTACCATATGTAAGGCTCCCACGCCTAAATGTGAACAGTGCTTTTTGCAGCAATACTGCCCAGAATATCAAAATGGTGGCTAACAGTGGATTATTTGGGAAAAGCTGATCAAACCGTTAACCGGCATCATTCAATTTAACGGTTTATCCAATAAAAGGAATAAATTATAACAGTTGGCATAAACTGATGATAGACGGGAAAACTATTGGTCCTCATAATGGGACAGGCTTTTGAGTCGTTCGACAATATGGTTGCGCAGGGTGCTGTTAAGTAACTCGGCGGCGGGGATCAGGCGTTCGATGTCCTCCCGGCGGCCAAGGCGCTGATAGAGGTCTGCCAACAGAAAATATGAACGACTGACATCGGTTCCGGTTGAAACGGCAAATTCCAGGATGGTGATAGGTTCGGCGATGTAACCGTCCGATGCCAGTCGTTCTGCCCATTTTTGTAATGTACGTGCCAGCAGTGTGTAGCGTTGATCATATTGGGATAAAAGATCAATATTGGGCGCACCATAACGTAATTTCAGGTCGGTATTGGAAATGCCGGTAAAGTTAACAACGGGATGCTCACTTAGAGATCGTAAGGTCTGGTGACATTCGGCAATCTCAGCATCATCGGTCAGGAGATTAAACGGAAGGATATCAAAAGGAATGGTAATATAAACCAGATCATCCAATGGTTTACGTCGGGTATTGTTTGCTTCATTTTCCAGATCCCAGAAGCTCTTCTTATGTCGGGATTCAATTTTTTTCGACTTACGGATCTCATATGCCAACCAGACGCAAAATACGATTAAACTTGCCAAAATTCCAAAATTCATATATAATATCCTTTCAAGAAGTAAAAAAATATTTATATTTTAACGGACAATTTTTGTGACCGTTTCGATGCCAGTTTACATGCCGTTTAGCTGATAGTTTCACTAACTGTCTCAGTAGTAATATCGGCACTAATTTCCCAAAACTGCATCGTAATTAACTAAAAAATATCTAATTTTTTTCGCAAACGGGAGGTAATTATGTTTAATTTGCATAATAAAAAAACAAAAAGAATTGTTTCGTCCATAATCGTCATTATTATCGTACTCGCAATGATAATCCCTACTTTAACATATTTTATCAGTTAAGACAATTCACAAGTTGGCCGGTAGCTCTTGACCGGTGGTTAAACGCTTCGAAAGGAGGCAGTATTGATGTTAGCAGTAAAAAGAATAAGTCGCTATTTATTAGTAGCGGTCGTGTTGGTACTGATGGTCGTCATACCGGTTAATGCCGAGGAGAGTGCTACAATTTTGGAGGGTGTTTACGTTGACAGCCTTGCGCTTGGGGGTATGACCGAAGCGGAGGCAACCCGATTGGTTGAGGATTATGTCGCACAACTGGGGCAGAAGCAGATTACCTTAAAGGTTCGCGAGGAGGACTTTGTAATAGTAACGCCTGCTGAGATGGATTTTACCTGGAATAATCAGGAGATCATTGCTGAGGCGGCCGCGGTGGGGACAAAGGGCAATGTGATAGAGCGCTATAAAGCGCTTAAGGATTTAGAAAACAGTGATAAGGTTTTTCCGTTGCAGTTTTCATTGGATACGACGATGATCACCGATATTATCAATGAGCAGTGTGGGGTATTTAATCAACCAGCCATTGATGCAACCATGACGATAATCGATGGGGTGATCGATGTAACCGAGGGTCAGACTGGGCAACAGATCAATGTTCGTACTTCAGCCGATATTGTGTATGACTATTTACAAGGAGAGTGGGATAAAGAGGATTGCACCATTCAACTGGAGGTGGAGCTGGCAGAGCCCAGAGGCAGTGCTGAAGAGCTGGGGCAGCTGACCGATGTACTGGGTAGCTTTACGACCAGCTATTCAACCTCCAATAAATCGCGTAGCGCCAATGTATCTAATGGCTGTGCCCTCATAAACGGCAGCCTGGTCTATCCTGGTGAAGAGTTTAGTTCATATGAAGCGGTTTCGCCCTTTAGTCAGGATAATGGATATTATATGGCCGGCTCCTATCTAAACGGTCAGGTGGTTGACAGCTTAGGCGGAGGAATATGCCAGGTGACCACCACGCTGTATAACACAGTGTTGTTAGCCGAGTTGGAGGTTAGCGAGCGACATAACCATTCGATGATCGTTACTTATGTGGATTATTCAGCCGACGCGGCAATTGCTGAATCGGCCGGTAAAGATTTCCGATTTATCAACAATTTAGATTATCCGATTTATATTGAAGGCGTCACTACCCCTGAAAAGCGAATCACCTTTACCATTTATGGCGTGGAGCAACGTCCGTCCAACCGTACGGTTGAATACATCAGTGAGACACTGGAAGTGAAACCGTCGGCGGGTGAGGTGGTCTATCAGGATGGCGGACAGCCGGTTGGTTATGTATCGGTTCAATCGGCCCACACCGGTCTTAGGGCTAAATTATGGAAGGTAGTCAGGGAAGACGGTGTTGAAATCAGTAGAGAAGAGGTTAACAGCAGTAATTATATGGCATCACCCCGAAGTGCAACCGTCGGGACGTCAACCGCTGATCCCAATATCTTAAATGCCATTATGGGAGCCATCGCAACCAATAACATTGACCATATCAAAAATGTTGCCGCCGCAATAGTGGCGCAAACGGCTTTACCGCCGGCACCGGTCGATCCGGCGGCATTGCCTCCTGTTACCGACCCGGCAGCACCACCGGCGACACCGGTCGATCCGGCGGCGCAACCGCCGGCAACGACCGATCCCGCAACGCAACCGCCGGCAACGACCGATCCGGCAGCGACCGCCACGGTCCAGGAACAGCCGGCCGTTTAAAACGATTTGGCGTAATATAATACAGTAAAGGCAGGAATCGGTTAGGTAAAGAATTTCAGATAAAGAGACGGGAAAAAGATGTGGATAAAAAGCATTGAATAAAAAAAATACTTTAAAAAAAGGAAAAATAGCGGGAAAGGTGCTGAAACGTTCGATATGGCAACCGGCTTCTATCCATCCGCAGAACTCGGGAAAAAGCGCAGGTATTGGGGACGACTGCGCTTTTTTCTCTTATGGAGATTCGGGGGGGAGTATCGTAGCGGCCGAATCCTTTACCCTTCCATCCGATCGGGCGGTAGATTGCGCTATTATAAAAGCACTCAATAAAGTAGCGGCGGGAAAGGGGCTGCCGACCGGCATTATTTTATCGGTGCTGTTGCCGCCGGGTTTTGCCGAAGAAGGGCTTAAAGCGATTTTTGTTCAGGCAAAGGAGGTTTGTCGGTTGCACGCCGTCGAATTGATCGATGGATATGCCGAGGTTTCCGATGGTGTGAACCGTCCGATAATAACAGTGACCGCGATGGGAGAGCCAACCAATGAGGCATCCGCCCAATCAATGATCCTACCCGGGCAGGAGGTAGTGGTTAGCAAATGGATCGCCCTGGAAGGGACGGCACTGATCGCCAGCGGTTGCACAGAACGATTAGCGGCTCGATTTCCAACGCAGTTGGTGGAGGAGGTTTGCAAATATGATCGCTATCTGTCCATTCTATCTGAGGCAGCATGTGCGATTAAAACTGGTGTAAAGGTAATGGTTTGTGCGGGGAATGGTGGTATTTTTGCTACCCTCTGGGCACTGGCGGAGTCAGCCGGACTGGGGATTTTAGTTAACCTAAAAAGTATTCCGGTCAAACAGGAAACCATTGAAGTGTGTGAGTATATGGGAGTCAATCCCTATGAGTTACTTTGTGGCGGGATGTTGGTCATGGTAACCGATGATGGTCAGGGAATGGTTGAGGCACTGGCACGTGTGAATATTTCCGGAACGGTAATTGGAAAAATGACTGCCGGACATGACCGGATTATT
>JAITWD010000138.1 GCA_031285465.1 Lachnospiraceae bacterium | reverse complement strand
TGCAAATAAATCGGACCGGTATAACGTGATATCTTTCGCGCCAGATCGGTCACCTTTTGCTTGGCACGATCACTGGTGTAGGGTGGCGCGTGAAAATAAACAGCATCCAGCTTTACCCCCCGCTTGGCCACCATATAACCGGCCACCGGCGAATCAATCCCTCCCGACAAAAGCAATAATGCCTTTCCATTGGTTCCCACCGGCATCCCGCCAGGACCGGGAATGATCACCGAATAAAGATTGATCTTTTCCCGTACCTCTACATGGATCATGATATCCGGTTGATGAACGTCCACCCGCATCGTCGGAAAGGTCTTTAAAACCACCTCACCCAGGCGGGCATTCATCTCCATCGAATCAAGCGGATAACTCTTACGCGAACGCCGCACCGCCATCTTGAAACTGCACTGCTTGTCCGGATAAAGATCATCCAGATACTTGACCACAAAATCACTCAGCCGCTCAAAGTCATCATCATCGGTTGACACCATCGGACAAATACCCGAAATACCAAAGACGGTCCGTAGCTGCTCCACCGCCCCTGTATAATCAAATCCACCTTCTGCCTCCACATAGATCCGCCCACTCGTCCGGGTCACCCGAAAGACCCCCTCACAACGCTTAAGAGCATATTTAATCTGTCGCACCAACGCTTCCTCAAAAAGATGCCGATTCTTCCCCTTCACCCCAATCTCTGCATATTTAATCAAAAAAGCCTGAAAATATCCCACATCAAAATATTCGTTCATTCTAATCTCCCGTACTTTTCGCAAGTTCTACTTGCGAAACTGCTTAAATAAAAATTTGAAAAATCTTTGATTTTTCAAACTACCCTAATATCCTAATAGCTCAACCCACTCCCGATACTTGTTAAGTTTTTCAACCTGCGCATAGCGCAGGTCACAGCCAGGAAAAACCTGGAAGAATGGCTCTACGAGCCATTCTTCCGCGCAAAGCTTTAGATAATCTTAGTCACGGTACTTTCGTGACCTAGATTATCTCTTTGCGCTATAGCGCCGCAACATGGGAATTATATCATAAATCACCTGTAATGTGTAGTTTATTTCATCTATAGTGGTAAATAGCGAAAAACTAAACCGGATGGTCGCCTCTAAAAGTTCTTTTTCCACTCCAATGGCCACCAGGGTGGATGAGCTGTGGGCTTTGTTTGATGAACAAGCACTACCAGCCGACACATATATCCCTTTTTCTTCCAGTGCGTGTAGCATAACCTCACTCTTAATCCCGCGAAAAGAAACACTGATCACATGTGGCGCACCTTCCCTGCCCCTGCTGCTGTTTACCACCACATCAGGAATTCGTTCCACCCCTCTGATAAAATGCTCCTTCAACTCATACAGACGATCGGTCTCCCGCTCTAAATTAGAGTAAACCAACTCGATAGCTTTTGCCATCCCGGCAATACCGGGAATATTTTCGGTACCCGAACGCATTCCCCGCTGTTGACTGCCGCCAAAGATGATCGGCTGAATCTTAACCCGCTCATCAACATATAAGAATCCAACCCCCTTAGGCCCATGGATCTTGTGCGCACTGACCGACAACATATCGATGTTCATCCGTTTGGGATATATCCTAAATTTGCCATACCCCTGAACGGCATCGACATGAAAAACAATATTGGGATTTTTTCGCTTGATCAATATCCCCGCCTCGACAATCGGTTGCAGTGAGCCAATCTCATTATTGGTATGCATGATGGATACCAGAATGGTGTCGGGACGGATTGCGCGTTGCAGGTCATCGAGATTGATACAACCAGCTTTATCCACCGGCAGATAGGTTATTTTAAATCCTTCATGCTCTAAATACTTCATGGTCTGTTCAATTGCCGGATGCTCTATGCGGGTTGTGATCAAGTGCTGGCCGGTGCGGATATTGGCAAAAGCAACCCCTATCAGGGCCATATTATCCGACTCGGTTCCACCCGATGTAAAAATAATCTCTTTCTCGACCACCCGTAGGTTAGTTGCGATCACTTCCTTAGCGTATCGTAAATATTGCTCGGCCTGCAAACCCTTCCGGTGGACGCTGGATGCATTGCCGTAATCCTCACACATTATCCTTGTCATCATTTCCGCCACCTCACGAAAACAAATGGTGGTGGCTGAATTGTCCAAATATACTTCCATAATATAAATACTCCTATTGTAATTATGATTCGTTTGCCCGGCTTTTAATAACCGCTTTAGGCGCTTTTGTTCGCCAGACTATCCATTACGATATAAATAATTTGTCGTTATATGGAAAATCCCTTATATATTTATATGCTTAACCTTCCAATTGGTACATTATCCATCCCAACATGGTCATACCGGCGGTTTCGGTTCTAAGGATCCTTTTTCCCATGGTCACCGGAATGATACCGGCTGCCATGGCATCACCGATCTCATTCTCCGCAAAACCGCCTTCCGGTCCGATAAAAACAGCAATTTCCTGGTTGACACCAATGCTGCCAATCAATTGTTTAGTCTTTTCCATGTCGCCTGCCATCTCATAGGGGATTATCTTCACATCCATCTGTGACGCAACGGCGACGGCTGCCTCGAAGGTCAACACCGAACTAACCACTGGGATTATCCTGCGTTTGCTTTGTTTGGCGGCCGCTTCGGCAATGCCCTGCCAACGGGCAAGCTTGGTTTGTTCTTTTTTTTCGTCCAGCTTTACCACCGCACGGGCAGAAGCAACCGGAATAATTTCATACACACCCAATTCTACCGCCTTTTGAATGATCAATTCCATTTTGTCGGCCTTCGGCAGACCCTGAAACAGATAAACTTTAGAGGGGAGTTCTAAGTCCGCTTCTTTAATAAAGATCAACTGGCATATCACACAATCGGTGTCGATGGTCTCAATAACACAACGATATTCTTTCGCCGTGATGCCGTCACTGATCGCAACCTCTTCACCCGCTCTCATACGCAGCACATTTTTGATCTGTTTGACATCTTTGCCGGTAATGGTGATAATATTTTCCCGGATTTGGGTTGGGTCAACAAAAAATTGGTGCATTGGGTCACCTCTTTTAATATTTTGTGGTAATTTAGGGAAACGCTGATCCGATCAGTGTTTCCTTAGAATAATATTTAAAAATGCAAGTGAGGCACTCCTGCTGGACCATTACATTATACTATATGCAATGACATAAGCGATTGTCGTCACATTTATAGCGGTTTGCGCGCCGTTACCGATGCCCACTCACCCTGATAGGTAACCTCCAGCACTTCCATGCCGGCCGCCTTAATGGCATCACTTATCACGTTAACTTTATTGGTCATTGTTCCATCTTCTTGCTTACTTAGTATGCCAGAGGTAATATAAAGACCACCCTTTTTGAGGTGAGGTACGATCACCGGTGTCAGCGGCACCAATACTTCGGTCAGAATATTAGCGGTTACGATATCAAACCCATCATAGCCGATCTCATCTCTTATCGACTGGCTGGTAATGATATTGCCCAGTAGCATTTTAAATCGATCGGTTGCAATATTATTGGCGAGACAATTGTCGGCAACCGCCTCCGAAGCGCAGGGATCCAGATCGGTTCCAACCGCCGCCTTCGCACCCAGCAGCAATGCCACAATAGCTAAAATCCCGCTACCGCTGCCCACAACCAATAAACGAACCCCTTCACTGACATGACGC
>JAITWD010000238.1 GCA_031285465.1 Lachnospiraceae bacterium | reverse complement strand
CCCACACTTAAGAGCACGGTCTACCTTGGTCACTGGTTCTAATTGCCCGGTATGCTTATCATATGCCCGCACTTCTCCTTGACTGGGATGGTCAAGCCCAAAGAGCATCCGCCCCAGCCGGTGCATCCCACAGCCGGACAATCCTCCCAGACCGAGTATCTCTCCTTCATGAAGGGTCAGATCAACCGCACTGACCTCTTCGCCAAAAATCCCCCGGGCTTCCAGCATAACCCGTTCGCCATGCGCCGGATCGTAGTCGCTTCGATAGTAATCACCCTTTATCTCCCGCCCCACCATTGCCTGTTTGATCCGATGTTCACTAAAGTCGGCCGCTTCGATCGATTCCACCAGCTTGCCATCACGCAGGATGGTCAGCACATCACAGGTTTTCATCAACTCCGGAATATCATGGGAAATAAACAACACCGCCTGTCCATCACCTTTAAGCTTCTCCATCAGTTCATAGATTATCTCCCGCCCCGAATGGGACAGTGCCGTGGTGGTTTCATCGACAATAAACAACTTAGGTTCATAATAATAGGCACGTGCCACCTCGATCAGTTTTCGCATTTCAAAATTGTATGTGCCCATCATCGCCGTCACATCCACGTCGGTCACCCCGATTGCCATAAGCGCCCTATCCGCCTCCCGGTTCATAGACACCCGATCGATCATCCCCCGCCGGGAAAAGCGTTGCTCATCACCCAAAAAGATATTTTCGGCTACCGATAATGCTTCAATGGTCCCGCTTTCCTGAACGATCATGGAAATACCATTTCGCTTGGCATCCCCCGGACTTTTCGGACGATAGGGTTGTCCCTCCACCATCATTTCACCGGCTGTGACGGTATGAATGGCGCTTATCATCGAAGATATCGTGGACTTTCCCGAACCGTTCTCACCGATCAAACCCCGGATCTCACCGCGGTTGATCTTTAGGCTAACCTTGTCCACCGCAAGGGTTTCGCCAAAGCGTTTGCTTAAATTGACCGTTTCCAGAAAAACCTTGTTCTTATCCTTCATAATATACTCCCCATGCATTTCGCAAGTTCTACTTGCGAAACTGCCTAAATAAGAAATTGAAAAATCTATGATTGCTCACACTAATAGTCATGCCTTTCCAGTACCTTCATATTTACCTAAGGAAACATTGATTAAATCAGCGTCCCCCTAATCTTCACAGCTTTTCAGTAATAATTCATTTAAGTATACCGGCTTCTTACAGGTCGTGGTCATTTGATAGTATTTATTTTCCGTCGCCGCTTCCAATGTCCCGGACATCATTTCCAATACATGTAATGCCATCTCTGCGCTTACGCCGGACGGTCTTCTTTCCTTTATCGCCATTGCCATATCAACCGCGCCCAGCCCCCGGCTGTTTTGGAGAAAACCGGTCTTAACCGGTAATTCATATGGTTTTTCCGTGCCCTTTTTTAAGATCAGGTAGCGACCCGGCTCCTCGCCAAACGGTGAAGGCGCGATCCCACCAAAGCTATTCGGATCGGGTAAAACCAGCGATCCCTTAGTTCCATATATTATCAGTTGGGGCAAACCGGCCTCCCAATAGGGAAAGGGCATCTCCCAACCGGTCGTCACATTCGCGATACATCCATTCTTAAACTCAACCGTTGCGTTTACAAAGGTATCCACCTGACTGACAAAGGCGGTATCATAGAGCGCACTGTTTTGATTCTGCACCCGCCGGACCGGTGTGTGACACCGTGCCATTGCCCCGATCCGCACTGCTGGTCCCAGGAGGGCGGTAAGGGCGGTGAAATAATATGGTCCCATGTCAAACAGTGGACCGGCACCCTGCTGATAGAAAAAGGACGGATTGGGATGGAAGCTTTCCGGTCCCCTCGACAATAAAAATCCGTACGCTCCCACCGGCTCACCGATTTCACCGCTATCAATGATCGCACGACCGGTTTGCAATCCCGCACCCAAAAAGGTATCGGGGGCGGCGGCAATATATAGCCGCTCTTCACGGGCAATATCAAGCAGTTCGCGCCCCTCTGCCACCGTCAGCGCCAGCGGCTTTTCACAGTAGACATGTTTGCCAGAAAAAAGAGCCCTTTTATTGATTTCATAGTGACCATCGGGAGCAGTAAGATTGATCACCATTTCGATGGCCGGATCGGCAAGCAACTCTTCTACCGATAACATGGCGACCCCAAACTGCTCAGCCCGTAGCTTTGCCACTTCGGGAAACCGATCGGCACAAGCAACCACCGAAATATAGTCGGCAAAGATGGTGGTCAGGTTCTTCAGATATATTTCGCTTATTACGCCACAGCCAATAATGCCGATACTCATCTTACCCATTTGTCTTCCTCTCTCTCGGATGTGAAAATTTTCATATCAAATTATGGAATTGATGAAACTTATTCTATTTCCCAAGCGGCTTATGATGTTTATAAAAAGTATTATAGTCTTATTGCAGGACAATTTCAATTGGCATTTAACTACAATTTCTATCGATTGACTTATTGATATTTAACGTGAAAATTTTCATATGATTTTATTTTATTTATCTTGAATATTATTGACAAATAAATGGAAATTATTATACTGGATATAAAGTGTTAGAATATAGGAACTGCAAAGATACTGGTCAGCTAAGAACTGAGCAGTTATGAATAGTTATGAACATAGAGATAATTGGGGAATAAACAAGTGAGTATTTGCGATCGCGAAGGAGAAAAGAGATATGCATCGTGTCCGTTTATCCGATATTGCCAAAACAGCGGAGG
>JAITWD010000134.1 GCA_031285465.1 Lachnospiraceae bacterium | reverse complement strand
GACGGCTCATGTGTCCGTAAGCTAAGTACAGCTAAGCCGCCCGGTAAGGTGCTGGTAACCAGTCGTAAGCGGTGGCAAGCGCCATCCGTGGCGCGTGCCACCTTGTGCGGACCTCCTTGTCCGCACATTACTAGGGTTTGGGGAGGGCGGCTAAGTTGTACTAAGCTCACTCCCAAAATCGCCAGCGGTCGAACCCCTTTGCGCATATTGGCAAATCTACGTTTGGTGGTGAATTTTTGGGTTCAAACCGGTCATAGAAAATAAAAGCGTTAATTGCACTTTTGCAGTATAACACTTCAACGTGCGAAAGTCAATTATGATTTAGGGAAACGCTGATTAAACGTTTCCCGCGTCGGATTTGCGGCACGAAGTGCCAGTTTTTAACCCTCACATGGGTGAAGTTGACCCTATGCTGACAATTGTGTAATATAATGATATATTGTCCATTGATGCGGTAGAGCAAGAGACCGAAAGAGACCGAAAGTGACCGAAAGTGACCGCAAGAGACCGAAAGAAGGAGGGTACAAAATGTCGATCATCAAGACCGCTCGATTAATGCTTAGGGCACTTGAAATAAATGATTTGGATACCACCTATGAATATGCGAGTGATGCTAAAAACACGGAATATATGATTCATCTTCCTGATAGTACGAAAGAGGAAACGGAACAATTTTTACAAAGGGTAAGCAACGAGTGGAGGAAAGAGCTACCACGATTTTATGAATTTGCGGTTATTCTAAATGGAAAGCACATTGGTGCGGCTTCTATCAGTATTGATGAAGATAGGGAGGAAGGCGAACTTGGTTGGATCATTCATAAAGACTATCAGGGCAAAGGCTATGCAACTGAAGCGGCAAAAGCGGTCATGGATATGGGTTTAAAAGAACTTGGACTTAAAAAAATAGTAGCCTGTTGTGATTACCGAAACACACCATCATGTCGGGTTATGCAAAAAATAGGATTATCGCTTGAGCGTGATGATGGAGTGAGGCGATACAAAAACAGTAACGAGGAATTTCGGGAGTTTTTGTATTCATTAACGGCAAACGCAAAAGATGAAACCATGCCAGATGGCAGTAACAAAAAAAGAAGCATCAAGCGGGTGGTGCTTTTGGGTGCGGCGATCATTTTGTGCGTCCTTCTGGCGGTAGCGTTGCGATCTTTTTTTGTGTTTCCGGAGAGGGTGGCAGAAGGGCAGTTGTCCGATGATGGGGTGGCATATAATGCGGTTCCGGCGGAGCGGTCGGCACAGATGCTGTGGATGCGCAATCGTTCAGGGGAGGGTGCGTCGGGACGGCGCAGTCATTCGCGGGAGGCATATGTTACCTTTGAAGAGGCGGTCGAGCGGTTGAAGGTTAAGGCACAGTCTGGCCGGTCGTATGGGAACGTCAAGGAGGTTGGGGCTGGACTTATCAAATTATTGTCCTCCTTTGAAGCGCGACTGATCACCGATACTACCTTTGCGGAAGAATATTTAACGGTATCGATCACCGATAACCGTCTTACCAATGGCGCGGTTGTGCGTGAGGTGCGCTACATGATGAGGAGCGGAGAGACTATTCCGCCTTATGAAGAAGAGATAGTTGCTTTTTTCCTGCAATATATACCGGATAATGAGATGGACGGTTTCAAATATGAGACGTCCAATAGAAGAGATTTTGATAATGACGATGTAGATAATGAAAATAGTAATAGTGAAAATAGTAATATAGAAGTCTTTGATAGGAGAGCGTTTGATAGTGATGGTTCTAATGGTGAAGGATTTTTTAGTGAAGTGGAGATTGTAAGGGAGCTTAACGGTTCAATTGACCATACCGTCAATGCCGGTCCGCTTAGAATATTCGGCAATGATGAGGGGGATATCTATTGCTTTGTCATGACCGCCTATCCGGGTCAGCAGGACAATGACTTTTTACTAAGTGAAACCACATGGGGAGACCGTCAGGCGCTTAAGTCTTATCGTGCCCTGCTTTGGTATACGAAGGACGATCATTTCGTGAAGGAGGAAATAGATATTCCGTTTCGGGTTCGTGAAGGAGAAAGTGTGGATTTGAGGGTGCCTCTGTTTGAGGATGAGATGGTCAGCTACATAGAGGATGGTGAGGCGGGTACCTATGAACCGGTTTTTAACACCGACACTAACACCTTTAATATTATTAGCAAGGAGCGGCAAAGCCGAATAACCAATGATACCTTCCCCGCGCTGTTACTGGGCCTTAGTGATACTAAGGGTAACTTAAGAACCTTGTATATCCGGATGGAAGGCGCGCGGATTACCTGTACCGAATATCCGGGAGAGATTATTATTCCGCGTGGACAAACCAATGGAGCATCGGACAGCGGCGGGCTGTTTTCCGTTCGGGGTTATGAGTTCCATGAAGAGGTGGAGTCGGAGTGGCAGGATGAGGAAACGGGCGAGGTGTGGCACGCGACCGATATCAGGGTGGATGTCCGGAAATTATTGCTGGCATCGTTAGGGGTCGATCGGTCAGGCGATATTGAGGAACAGTTTTTGCCACTGCCGGAATGGGGATTTTATGAACTGACCGAAATACCACTTTATATCGACAGTGAATATATTTGCTATCTGCGACAGCGATATTACAGCGGTGGCGGTACCTTTCATTTTTACGATTCGGCGGTAGGTTTTGAGCGTCTGGATGGTCTGGATGATTTTACGGCTGACTATTCTGCCGAAGCTCAATTTTTCCAGTCCGGTGATACGATAAACCGTCTCGCCGAACGGCTTTTCGGCGGACAGGCGAAAAGTGCGATGGCAGAAGAGGGCAATGATGCCAACTATCGTTACGGCGGCGAGCCCCAATTTAATTTCAATCAACTGGCGATCAGGCGCAATCTGGGGAAATGGTGTCTGATGCTTCCGATCCAGCGGTATTATGAACATTCGGGTAATGGCAGTGTCACAAGTTCTATTGAAGATTTTGTTTTGTATAGCAATGAGCTACCCGATTTTCGGGGTAGTCCGAGCGATCCGGTTGATCCGAATGAGACTTTACTTGGTTGGAAATATTTGTATAACTGGGACCAAAAGGATTACCTTACCTTTCCGCAAGGCGAAGCCTATTTAAGTCAGTTTGACCACATCATCAAGATCGAAAGTGCCAGTGACGATGATCCCGATCATATCACCGATCTGTCGATACCGGTTAAAATCTATGAATTCATTGTTTCGGCCACCTTTGCTAACGAGGGTGAACAGGCGGAGTGGGACGCCGGACTGGCGGCCATCGCACCGTAGAAGTTAAAGGAGCACTAAAGAATCATTAATAATATTGTACGATTTGACATAATAAGCTTGTATAATGCAGAAAGTTTTAGTAAAATAGACACATGGGAATTTTTTGGCAGACCGGATAACGATAAATATTGCTATATGCAACGGCAGATTTCTGATTGTTGTATATTATAATCGGCGAGGTATCCCCTCCCGCGGCGATAAATGATCCAGTTCGTGACAAAACCAAATCAGCGCAAATCGGAGGACTTAAGTTATGAATGTTTACACAACGGATAAGATTAGAAATGTTGTCCTGCTCGGACACGGGGGATGCGGCAAGTCCAGCTTGACCGAGGCGATGGCATATCTGGGCGGGATCACATCCCGGATGGGCAAGATTACCGAAGGCAATACCATAAGTGATTTTGGTAAAGAAGAACAGAAAAGAGAATTTTCCATTAACACTTCGATCGTGCCGATCGAGTGGGAAGGCTATAAGATTAATATTTTGGATACCCCCGGCTACTTTGACTTTGTCGGTGAGGTAGAAGAGGCGGTTGGTGCCGCCAGTGCAGCGATCATCGTGGTCAGTGGCAAGTCGGGCGTTGAGGTCGGGACGGTCAAGGCATGGGAATTGTGCGAGAAGTACAACATCCCCCGGATGATCTATGTAAGTAATATGGATGTCGATAATGCGACCTTCCGCCGGGTGGTGGAGGAGATGACCGAATTATATGGTAATAAACTGGCCCCTATTCATTTCCCCATCAGAGAGAATGAGAAGTTTGTCGGTTATGTCAATGTTGTTTCCGAGACGGCTAACCGTTGGGAGAATAAGAAGGTAGTGGAGTGTGCCATTCCCGATTACAGTCAGGAGAATCTCCAGATCTACCGTGATTCCCTGATGGAAGCGGTTGCCGAGACCAGTGAGGAGCTGATGGACCGTTTCTTTGGCGGCGAGACCTTCTCCGAGGATGAGATCCGTGCGGCGATGCGGACCAATATCAATGACTGCACCATCGTGCCGATGACCATGGGTTCCAATACCCTGGCACAGGGCATCTATACCCTGCTTGATGATATCGTAAAATACCTGCCCAGTCCGGAGAGCCGTGAGGTGGCGGGCATCAATATGAAGACCAATGAGATATTTGCCGCTAACCATGAATTTGCCAAGGCTAAGTCCGCATACATCTGGAAAACTATTGTGGATCCCTTCATCGGCAAGTACTCGATGATCAAGGTCAATTCCGGCGTTATCAAGACCGACGACCTGCTCTATAATGTTGACAAGGAACTGGAAGAGAAGATTGGCAAGCTCTACGTCCTTCAGGGCAATAAGCCCATTGAGGTCAAGGAACTCCATGCCGGTGATATCGGTGCTTTAGCTAAGCTGTCCGATGCCCGGACCGGCGATACGATGGCGACCAAAGCCACTCCGGTTAAATATGGCAAGTGGGCAATCTCCACCCCCTACACCTACAAACGCTATATCCCTAAGAATAAGGCGATATTGATAAAATCTCTCAGGCACTGCAAAAGATGATGGCGGAAGATCTGACCCTCAAAACGGTCAATGATTCGGAAAACCGCCAGACCCTCATCTACGGTATGGGCGACATGCACCTAGAGGTGGTGGTCAGCCGCTTGAAGAATGAATATAAGGTCGAACTGGATATGATCCAACCCAAGGTTGCCTATCGCGAGACCATCCGGAAGAAATCCGATGTCGAAGCCAAGTATAAGAAACAGTCGGGTGGTCACGGACAGTACGGTCACGTCAAGATGACCTTCGAACCCTCCGGTGACATGGGCACCCCTTATGTCTTCGAACAAAGCGTCGTCGGCGGTACCGTTCCCAAGAACTTTTATCCTGCGGTCGATAAAGGGCTTCAGGACTCGGTCGTCAAAGGTCCGCTTGCCGGCTACCCCGTAATGGGCGTCAAGGCGGTGCTCTATGACGGCTCCTACCATCCGGTCGATTCCTCCGAAATGGCCTTTAAGATGGCAGCTATCCAGGCCTTCAAAAAAGGCTTCATGGATGCCGGTCCGGTACTTTACGAACCCATCGTCTGCATGAAGGTCACCGTTCCCGATTCCTATACCGGTGATGTCATGGGCGATCTCAATAAACGGCGCGGTCGCGTTCTGGGCATGAACCCCGTCGCCGGTGGCAAACAGACCATCGAAGCCGATATGCCCATGACCGGTGTCTACGGCTACTGCACCGACCTCCGCTCCATGACCGGCGGCCGTGGCGACTACGAATACCAATTCGTCCGCTACGAGCAGGCGCCCAGTGATGTCCAGGATAAAGAGGTCGCCGCCCGCGCCAGCAGCCTGACCGATGGCGAAGAGGAGTAAGAGCCGGATATTTGAGCTGTAGAATAAGCGCAGAAATAAACGCAGTACAAAGCAGTATGCAGTGCAAAGCAGTATAAAGAAATGATCAATTGAAGATGACCAGTATAAAGATGCCGCCATAAAGACTTGGAGTGCATCATATG
>JAITWD010000163.1 GCA_031285465.1 Lachnospiraceae bacterium | reverse complement strand
CATCCACTGAAAATTGTCGAAGGCATATGCACAGGCATAGAAATCTTCTGGCTTTCTCACCGTTTCATAGCTGGTGGCATCTTCAATAAACCGATAACACCGCCAGTAATCACCGGTATCATCCCGATAATAAGGTTTGCCCTCAACGGTAAGTAATACGTTCATGGTTTCCCTTCTTGGATCACCGCCAGCGGCGACAACCTTTTGCTGCAGGAAGTCGGTCACATGCCACACATTGTCCATAACCTGCTCGGGATTTTTAAAAACTTCACTATTCATACGTTGAAAAATAATCCGGGAATTGATTGCACCATCCACTTCCATCGTGCATAGATAAGTATCGTTGATATGTCCGTTTCCAAAGGTCTTTATTTCGGTTATTAAACCGGGAAGGCAAAACTGTTCCATCTTTTTCTTCAGTAGCACTGTATCCATCCTAACTGCCTCCAATATGCAAGGGTGTGCCGTTCCCCGTAAAAGTTATGGGAATCAAAATCCAAATAAAGTATAAAGTTTTATTTTAATACCCATGCATTTCCAAGTTCTACCTGCGAAACTGGCACTTTGTTCCGCAAATCCGGCACTGGAAACGATTTATCAGCGTTTCCTTAATCATACTATATCCGACGTAAGCTTTCAACTTCAATATAACTATACCACAGCTAAAATACTTCCTAAGGAAACACTGATCAAATCATTAATTCCTATGAAATAAAAAATTGAAAAATCTATGATTTTTCAAACTATCCCCGTGTATTTCGCAGATTTTATCTGCGAAACTGCTTGAATAAAAATTGAAAAATCTATGATTTTTCAAACTATCCCCGTGCATTTCGCAGATTTTATCTGCGAAACTGCTTGAATAAAAATTGAAAAATCTATGATTTTTCAAACTATCCCATGAATATAACGATAAAAATTCCCACCGATTATTGAGCGGACCGCTTCCGCTGGCATACCGCGTTGTAATAACGCGGCGGTAACCAATACCATCTCGCTGTGATCCGCCAGACAGTCAAAGCTGGTTGCTTCAAACTGTAACCGCGGTTCCGCCCGACCATATGAATCGCACAGATCAAAACCGTATCCCACATGATCGCTGCCCACAAGCTGCACAATATGTTCAATGTGTTTACATAACATTTCAAGGTGATTGCCCTGTTTATGGGATCCGGCAATTAGTGTACATCCATTGATCCCGATCATGCCACCGCGTTCCGCCAGCTTTTTAATCTGGGCATCGGTCAGGTTGCGGTAACTATCGTAAACCGATCGGGCGTTAGAATGGGTTGCGATGACCGGCTTCGTGGTCAATGCCATCACTTCATCAAAGCCATCATCGTTTAGGTGACTAATATCAATGAAACAGGCATAGCGCTCTAACTCCCTGATCACGGACCGACCGGCCGCTGACAGACCACCGGGGATTTGAATATGCTCTCGTGCGCGACAACAGCCATTGGCCAGTTGGTTACGTCTGCTCCAGGTCAATGATGCCCCACGAACGCCCAATTCATAAAAGGTCGATAATAGTCGCAGATCGTCGCCGATACAATCCAATCCTTCCATGTACAGGAGAATACCGATCAGCCCTTTATCTCTCGCCGATTCAAAATCGGTACTATTCTTTATCAAAACCACCTCGTCGGCAAGACCTGCAAGATCGGATTGCAGAGCACTTATTTGATTTAGGGCATTTCGCAACCCCTTTTCCGGTAGCATTACATCATCCACATAAATACTGGAGATCAATAATGAAAGACCCGCCTTCTTAAAATTCTCCAAATAATGGCGTGCGATGATATCCTTTTCTCCTGCCTCCTGACGCAGGAGGATCTCACCGGCAAGATCAAGATGGGCGTCCACCACTGGTGATCCGCAATGCAATTGTTCGGCCTGCCGGCGAAATTGATCGTCAATTTTCATATCCATAATCCAAATATTCTCCTTAATGCTTTTATTTCAATTTTAATGTGCGTGGTATGATTACTGATATTTTACTAAAGCATGATTACCTTATCTACTATATCTACTATTTTTCGATTTACTATTTTTCGATTTTATGGTTTTATCCAAATAAAAAGATTGAGCAATCCGCATTACATGATATAATATGCACATGAATGGTGCAAGGATAAAATATATTTCTTCAATGCTTATTTTCGGCAGTGTCGGACTGTTGGTGCGTTTGCTGCCCTTAACATCCGCTCAGATTGCTTTAGGGCGCGGATCAATTGGATGTTTATTTTTAGTGGGAGCATTTTTTCTGTTGCGCAAACGGCTTTCATTTGAACACATCCGGGCTGATTTGATAGTCCTGATCATCTCCGGTATCTCCATTGGTATCAACTGGATCTTGCTGTTTCAGTCCTATCGCTATACTACGATTGCAACGGCAACCATTTGTTACTATTTAGCGCCGGTTATTGTGGTGTTATTATCGCCACTGGTGCTGGGCGAGACCCTTAACCGCTTAAAGATCGTTTGCATTATTACAACACTGGTTGGATTCGTCCTGATCACCGGATGGGGTGGACCAGGTTCCAATGACCTGCTGGGGATTTTATATGGAGTGGGGGCAGCTTTTTTTTACGCTGTGATCATTCTTGCCAATAAATTTTTACGTCACGTCACCAACATGGAACGGACCATTATCCAGTTGGGAATATCGACCATTGCATTATTACCCTATGTACTGTCTACCACCGGCACTGCAACCAACCTCTCGCTAAAAAGCTTTGGTTTGCTACTGATCGTAGGGATCGTCCATACCGGTCTTGCCTATTATCTATACTTTTCCGGCTTAAACGGACTTAGCGGTCAGACTGCCGCCCTTTTCAGTTACTTTGACCCACTGACCGCCATTCTATTTTCCGCATTATTCTTAAGTGAACCACTTGTGGCCGCTCAAATCATTGGCGGTGTTTTAATTCTGGGCAGTACATTGGTAAATGACCTCCTATCGCCGAAAAAAACCACCTAAAATCCCCTTAAATCTTCAAAAAACTGTCAGTTGTGCAAAAATTCTTTCACCTGTGCAATTGCTCTTGAAAATCATTCTCCGATTGCTGATAATAAAAGTAACCGTTAATGACGTCCTCGACGTCTGTCAAAAAATAGCATAAAGGAGATGCGAAAATGACAACAAATGTAAGAAAGTACCAAAAGAAAATGTTCAAAGTTTTGTCACTGATCCTAGTATTTCTGTTGACCGCCGCCCCCCTGTCGGCGATGGCTGCAACGACACCGGCTTCGACTTCCAGTTCGACCGAGACTCTGCAGCGAAAGATTATCGGCTATTTCTGTGAATGGCGCGATAACGAACTGGGACAGTATTACTCGGTGGACGATCTGCCGTGGGGTAAGGTAACCCACATCAACTATGCATTTGCCGCCGTCGGCACTGACAACAAGATCCAGATCATGGACAGCGAAGCAGCTATCGAACGGGTCTATCCCGGACAGGACCCTTCCCTTCCTTATAAGGGTCATTTTAATATGCTGACCACTTACAAGCAGCAATATCCCGATACCAAGACCTTGATCTCGGTCGGCGGCTGGTCAGCTTCCGGTAACTTTTTCCCGATGACCGATAGCGATCAAAGCATTACCACCTTTGCGGAAAGCTGTGTAGACTTTATCCGTCAGTACGGATTTAACGGCGTGGACATTGATTTCGAGTATCCCTCTTCCACCCCGTTAAGTGGCAATCCGCTTGATGTCGCTGTATCCGAACCAAGAAGAGCAGTTATCTACGAGCATTATGTTAACCTGATGAAGACTCTGCGCGAAAAGCTTGATGAAGCCGGCGAAGAAGACGGAACCCATTATCTTCTTTCCATCGCCGCTCCTGCCTCCTCCTGGATCCTTGGTGGAATGCAGCTGGGCGAATATGCGCAATATCTTGATTATGTCAACATGATGACCTATGATTACCACGGTTCATGGAATGGTCATGTCGGTCCGCAGGCAGCTCTTTATCCCGATGAGCGCGACACCGAAACCGCTTCGATGGTTATGCCGGTTCTCAACATTGACTGGGCTTACCGCTATTTCCGTGGCGTCCTGCCTCCCGAAAAGATCAATATCGGTGTGCCCTTCTACACCAGAGGCTGGAAAAATGTATCAAAAGGTACCCTGCCTGGCGGACTTTGGGGCACAGCGGCCACATTAGGCGGCGGTGCTGACGGTATCGATGGCGTATGGAACGATCCGGCACCGGAACAACCAAGCGGAACCAACCCGCTGTATCACGTCAAGAACCTATTGGCTGACCCGTCACTGGGATACGAATATTTCTGGGACGATGTCTCCAAGACACCCTATGTCTGGAATGAAGCTAAACGAGTCTTCCTAACCTTTGAAGATGAAGCTTCCATGGCAGAAAAATGTGAGTACATTATTGATAAAGGCCTGGGCGGTTTTATCACTTGGGAATTAAGCGGTGACTTTGATTATGACGAAGCAACCGATGAATACGTTTCCGGTGATACACTGATCACGGTAGCCGATGAGATGTTCGATGCCGCAGCGCCATTAACCCCTTATCAAGAGCTTTCACCCAGCGATGACCAAAAGGCCAACTTTGAATTTGACTTTACCGGCAATTACAGTCATCCCAATTATACCTATGCCTTTACCATTACCAACAAGACCGGCGCCGATATCCCTGGCGGCTATACCCTTGCCTTTGATTTCCCTAAGTCGGCTATTTTACAGACTCCTTGGGGTGGTACGATCGAATCGGAAACCGATAACGGCGACTTTACCCACTACGTTCTTAAAATGCCCGAGTGGTCCTCTCTGCCTAATAATGGTTCCTATACCATGCAGGGGATGATCAAACTGTGCTTTACCGGCGGTTTCCAGAACGTACAGCTTAACGGACAGTATTCCTGGCAGGAGTTCCCCGAAGAAAATAACAACCCAAGTGATCCTCCCATCGTGAACGATCCGGAGATAACCATACCGATTATTACCGGAGCAACCGACTTAGAGCTTACCGTCGGCGACAGCTTTGATGCCTTAGACGGCGTTACTGCAAGCGATGAGACCGATGGTGATCTGACAAGTGATATTACGGTAGCCGGAACGGTGGATACCTCTGTAGCCGGTACCTATGAGCTTACCTATAGTGTCACCAACAGTATGGATGAGACCACTACCGTTACCAGAACCGTTACTGTTACTGCTCCAGTAGTGGCACCGGTATCCAAACCGGTTATCAATGGTGTGACCAACCGTGAGATTACCGTTGGCGATAGCTTTGACGATATGGCCGGCATTACTGCCACCGATAGCGTTGACGGCGACTTAACCGCTTCAATTGAAGTAACCGGTACCGTCGATACCAACACGGCCGGAAGCTACACCCTGACCTACTCGGTAACCAATAGCAGCGACGAAACCACCGTCGTAAGCTGTACCGTTGTGGTTAAAGAATCAACACCGGTTATACCGAATCCTGGTTATCCCGACTGGAGCTCCACCGCAACCTATGTGATGGGCGACATGGTCGTTTATCAGGGATTTATCTACAAAGCAAAATGGTGGACCCAGAATAATATCCCCGGAACCGAAGAGTGGGGACCATGGGAATTGATCGGGGCAATCTAAATTGAACCGGTAACCAATAAATAAAAAGCCCCCTCCGTTGAGTCAGTTAACGGAGGGGGCTTTTTTATAAATGATAATTTTTTTATTAACCCAATACTATTTTTACCAGCTCTAACGGCTCCACGATCGCGCCATCTTTATATACACGCATATTGCCGCCGGAAAGTTCATCGATCAAGATCACCTCGCCATTATTACGGCCGAACTCCAGTTTAATATCGTAAAGTTCACAGCCATATTTTGCCAGTTCTTCCTTTACCAGGCGACAGATCATCCTGGTTTGCTCTTTTAACGATTCATATTCATCATTGGTCAAAATACCCAGCACTGCCAGACCATCCTTAGTGATCGGCGGATCATCCCGATCGTCGTCCTTAAGGGTAACCTCAACGAAGGCATCCAATTCTTGATTTTCCTTTGCATATTGTCCGTAGCGGCGCAGGAAACTTCCCACGGCACGAAAACGACAGATAACCTCAATACCGTTGCCAAACGATGTGGCGGGCAGCACCTCCATCGTATTATTGGCAATATCGGCCGCAATATAGTGGGTTTTCACTCCCTTTTCTTTAAGCAGATTGAAAAAATGGGTGGTGAGACGCAGACCGCCTTGGCCCATCCCTTCGATGGTCAATCCCACCGTATTGGCGCCTGGATCAAATACACCGTCGGTTCCGGTAACGTCATCCTTAAATTTTAACAGGTAATTGCCATTATCTAATGCATAGACCGTTTTGGTTTTGCCTTCATATACGTGTTTCATCTTATTCTTCCTTTCTATATTTGTATACTTGTGTATACTTTTTACTTTTTTTGTCTTTTTTGTTTTTTTATACCGGTTGTATTTTATTACATACTTATTATATAATTTACTATGTTATCTGCACCTCAGATACCGACGACTGCTGGTTTTGTTGAATAGTCGCTCAAGTATTTACCGCCTCATCATTATCCGAACTCAAATATTTTATCACATCACTTCTCAGCATACAATATCAAAAACAATATTTGCTTCATTAATTTACTTTATTTTTCACTTCATTATTTTCCCAAGATGCTTTATATTTCACCACATTATTTTCCAAATAATCTACCAAATTTTTTGCATAGTATTTCATGAATAAAAATGTTAAAGTATTAAAAGACAATAATGGTTGACATAAAAATTATTGGATTATATTAAAATGGATGGTGATCCTGATGCCCTTTAAAATGAAACATATCAAATATGCTCTGGGACTGCTCACTGCTCTGCTGGTCATTTTCATCGCCCGCATTATTTGGCAGAATTATGCGCCCGCTCCTTCAACCATTTCATACAATGAATTTATAACCTATGCCGGGCACAACCAGGTAAAGCAGGTGACTATCGGTGAAAATCAGCATTTTTTACAGGTGGAATTAACCGGCTCAACCAAAACCTACAAGGTGCCCAATCCCGATTCTACGGAGCTATCGGATTTTCTGCTATCCCACCAGATTCCCCTTATCTATGCCGAGGATACGGCCTCGGCTTCTCCGGTGGCACTACTTGGTCTGGTCGCGGTATTAGGCGGGGTGTATTATTTCTATCATAAAAAGAGCCGCTTTGGTTTACTCCGTGATGCCAACCAAAAGAGTGAAGAGCGTCTTCATCTGATGCTTGACGATGTGGCCGGTAATACCGAAGCCAAAGCAATGGTTGCCGATATGATCGCCTTTATTAAAAATCCTGATAAGTATGCCAATATTGGTGCGCGGATGCCGCGGGGAATTCTCTTCTATGGTCCGCCTGGAACCGGCAAGACTCTGATGGCTAAGGCGATTGCTGGTGAAGCCGGTGTGCCTTTCTATGCCTGTAGTGGCTCGGATTTTATGCAAACCTACGTGGGGGTAGGTGCCAGCCGGATCAGAGAACTCTTTCAGACCGCGAAAAAGTCGTCAAAGGCGGTTATCTTCATTGATGAGATCGATGCTATCGGTAAAAAACGCAGTAAGCAACCGGGCGCCAGTCATGATGAACGCGACCAGACCCTGAATGCTCTGCTAACCGAAATGTCCGGTTTTCACGAACGGGATGGGGTAGTGGTGA
>JAITWD010000110.1 GCA_031285465.1 Lachnospiraceae bacterium | reverse complement strand
TCGACAAGTATACCTGGCAGAATAAGGGGTCGTCCTATCTGCCCAGTGACCTAAATGCCGCCTTTATGTATGCTCAGCTTGAGGAAGCAGCGGCCATCCAACAGCTCCGCCTGGCCCGCTGGCAGGAGTATTGTGAACAATTAGAACCATTAGCGGCGCAGGGGCGGATCGAACTGCCCCATATTCCAGCCGATTGTACCAACAATGCCCACATGTTCTATATTAAAACCAGCGACATCACTGAACGCGGTCGTCTGATCACTTTTTTGAAGGAAAGGGATATCCTTGCCGTCTTTCATTATATTCCGCTCCATACAGCACCGGCCGGTTTGCGTTATGGCCGCTTTCATGGTGAGGATCGTCATACGACCAGGGAAAGTGAACGTTTATTGCGTCTGCCCATGGCACAGCAATTAACGGCCGGTCAGGTAAACTATATTACCGACCAGATTAAAAAATTCTATGACCAGGGGATTTAAATGATGAAGCAACTAACCAGGCTATATTTAAAAAGAGAACCGCTGATCATGACCATGATTTTTCTCCTGGTTCTGGGAGTGTTTGTCGCCCTGCGCTATGACTATTACTATGATCTGAATGATGACCTACTGATGAAGGATATCCTGGCAGGGGTTTATACCGGAGAACCGGAAGGGCGGAACATTCAAATGCTCTATCCGATCGGTGCTCTTATTGCGCTTTTTTACCGGGTGATCCCATCAGCACCGTGGTATGGATTGTTTTTATGTCTTTGCCAATATGGCAGTCTCGGTCTGGTCGTTCACCGCAGTCTTCGTTTATGTAGCAATCGTTTGATCAGGGTGATCGTTTTGTTTTCCTCCTGGGTGGTCATTACGGGTACCATGCTGGAGCATCTGGTCTTTGTTCAGTATACTATTACAGCTACGATGCTGGCAGCGGCGGCCACCTTTTTGTTTTTAACCGCTGATGATGATACCGATGCCCGTCGCTTCTTCAGGATAAACCTCCCAGTGATCGTGCTGGTATGGCTGGCTTTTTTTATCCGCTCAGAGATGATTTTGTTGGTGTTTCCCCTTATCGGCATGGCGGGAATATACCGATGGTCACTGGAAAGTCCTATCTTTACCAAAGAAAATGCCCATAAATACCTGGCGGTGTTCGGTGCGATCGTAGTAGGGATGGGAATCGGTCAAGCCACCCATATGGTTGCCTATAGTTCGCCGGCATGGCAGGATTTTAATAATTTTTTTAATAATCGGACCCAGCTGTACGATTATCAGGAAATGCCCAGCTATCCGGAGGATGGAGATTTTTATGCCGGGATCGGCTTGACCGAGAGTGAGGCAAATCTGCTGTCTAATTATAATTTTGGACTGTCCTCCGAGATTGATGCCCGCATAATGGGCGAGGTTGCCGACTATGCCGCTAAGCAGCGCACAATCAACAAACCGTTTGAGGAACAGATTGTCAAAAAGCTGGAAACATATTATTATAAGATGACTCATAGCGGTGAAAATGGAGATTTTCCGTGGAATGTCCTGGTGATCCTGGGTTATGCCGGACTACTTGGCATTGGTATAAATCAGCGTAAAATGGGGGGGATGGGTCTAAAACTAATTGCCATTGTCGCGATTAGGACCGCACTTTGGCTGTATATTCTGATGGTGGAAAGAGATCCGCCCCGCATCAGCCATTCGCTCTACTATATGGAATGCCTGATGTTGGCGGCGATGATCGTGTTGACCAATCGTCGGGCGGCCTATCGTTTATCAAAGAATATCCATGATCGTTTGAGCCGATACTTCCCATTGTTGATCGGCGGAGTGGCAACGGTAGTAGCCGGAGCAAATTTATCGGCGATGATCGGTGCGACCGATGGGCAATTGGCCTATCGTGATGAGGTGAACCGACCGTGGCTGGCACTGAAGGATTATGCCGAGGAACATTCGGAAAATTATTATTATATTGATATCTACTCAATGGTTGCTTTTTCCGATAAAATGTTTGTTAACGTGAACAATCAACCGGCTAATTATGATCTTATGGGGGGATGGGCAAATAACAGTCCCTTATATGAAGAAAAAACCACCTATTTTCTGAGTGGATCATCGTCATCGCAAGCAACGATAACTATGCAGGAAGCATTGGTTAAACAGGAAAATGTATATATGATCGTAGAAACGGGGAGTGATCTGACCTGGCTTAGTGACTATTATCGTGATCAGGGAAGGGGCATTACTATCACAAAACAAGATGTTATTACCGATAGGTTGGAGGTATATCAAATCCGATGAATGGATTACAAAAAATGGCAAATGGATATTATGATGATGATAGCAAGTGTATTATTGGTGAAAAATTGATTTTTCGGCCGATAACGCCTGCCGATACCGATAGGGTGATCAGCTGGCGCAATAGTAGCCACGTCCGGGAAAATTTTATCTATCAACAGCCCTTTACCAGAGAAGGACATGAACGGTGGCTGGAGACACAGGTTGCAACCGGACAAGCGATTCAATTTATCATGTGTGAGAAGGAAGGTGACGATGGAAAATATCTGCCCGGTCGACCGGTGGGGAGTTGTTACCTGCGTGATATCGATCATGAATTTCGTAAGGCGGAGTATGGGATGTTTATTGGCGTTGAGGATGTCAAGGGCATGGGCTATGGTAGCGAAGCCGCTACCTATACTATTGAATATGCCTTTCGCGTTTTGAAGCTCCATAAGGTATTCAGCCGTATTTTTGCTACTAATATACCTTCGATCAAGGGATGTGAGCGCGCAGGCATGGTCAGAGAAGCCTATTTAAAGGATGAGGTCCGGCTTCATAATAAATACGTTGATATTGTTTTACTTGCGAGGATCAATGAAGAGAGCACCATTTAATATACAAGAATATACTTTTGTGATGGGAGATAGTCAATGGGAGAGCGGATCAGTTTTATTATTCCCTGTTATTGTTCTTCCACGACCATAGGGATGGTGGTGGAGGAAATAAAAGCTACGATGACCAAGTTGTCGGGCAACGATCATGACGCAGAAGCTAATATGGCCGGGTTATCAGGCGACGATTATGAGATTATTTTGGTAAATGATGCCTCACCCGATGATACATTTGATACCATCACGAAGCTTTGTCAGGAAAATGCCAGCATTATCGGTATCAACCTGGCACGGAATTTTGGTCAGCATGCGGCTTTAATGGCAGGATTCCGGGAAGCGGATGGTGATATCGTGATCTGTCTGGACGACGACGGTCAGACGCCCGCAGCCGAGGCGGGTAAGCTGGTGCGAGCGATCAGGGAGGGGGCCGATGTTGTCTATGCCCGCTATGATCACAAGCGTCATTCCGGACTGCGTAATCTGGGCAGTCGGTTTAATGATCTGATGACCAGAGTCATGCTGGGAAAACCTAAAAAGCTATATATATCCAGTTACTTTGCTGCGAAGCGTTTTGTGATAGAAGAGGTAAAGCGTTATGAGGGGTCCTATCCCTATGTTATCGGTTTGGTCATGCGAACCACAAAGCGGATTGTAAACGTTGATATTGAGCATCGGGAGCGGTTAAGCGGAGTTTCCGGTTATACATTAGGTAAATTACTGTCATTATGGTTTAATGGTTTTACGGCATTCAGCATCAAACCATTGCGGATCGCCACTCTGATCGGCGCAGTGAGTGCAGTGGCCGGCTTTGCCTATGCTATTTATACGATCATTAAGCGGATTTTTATTCAGCCGCCGGGGTTGGTGACCGGTTTTAGTGCGCTGATATCTTCGATCATGATCATTGGCGGGATGATGATGTTGATGATGGGTCTGCTCGGAGAATATATTGGCCGGATGTATATTTCTATGAATAACTCTCCTCAATATGTCATCCGTGAAAAGGTTGGCGCGAAAGACGAGAAGAAACAGTAAGGTCCGTAAGGACCGGACCTAACAGTCTCTAAGTCCCGTCTCGACGAGAAGAAACAGTAAGGTCCGTCTCGAAGAATGAAGCAGCTTTTCCCTAAATGGGTAACTACTCAGGTTATATCTGTGATAAAAAGGATAAAGGAGTAATGATGAGCATGAAAATTGCAGTGGCAGGAACCGGATATGTTGGATTGGTAGCAGGGGTATGCTTTGCGGAAAAAGGTTATGATGTAACCTGTGTAGATGTAGATGAAAAAAAGGTCGAGATGATGCGGCAAGGTCACTCCCCTATATATGAAGAAGGACTGGAAGAATTGATGTGTAGCAATAATGCTGCCGGTCGATTGCATTTTACAACCAACCATCAGGATGCTTATCGCGATGCCGATGCAATTTTTATCGGGGTGGGTACGCCGGAGCTTCCCGATGGAAGTGCTAATTTAAGCTATATTGCACAGGTCTCCAGGCAGATTGCCGAGTCGGTGGAAAAAGACTGTCTGGTGGTGGTAAAATCCACCGTTCCGGTCGGAACTAACGACAAGGTAGAGCAATTTATCAAGGATTTTCTGGTGCATGATGTTAAGGTGGAGGTGGCGTCCAATCCGGAGTTTCTGGCACAGGGGACGGCGGTGCATGATACCCTTTATGCCGCCCGTATCATTATCGGTACCCAGAGTCGGTCAGCCGAAGAGCTGCTGCTAAAGATTTATGAGCCATTTGGTTTACCGATAGTATCGGTTAAACGTCGTTCGGCTGAAATGATCAAGTATGCCAGCAATGATTTCCTGGCGCTTAAGATATCTTATATGAACGATATCGCTAATCTATGTGAGTTGGTTGGCGCCGATATTACTGATGTGGCAAAGGGGATGAGCTATGATGAGCGGATCGGTTCCAGGTTTTTAAATGCGGGAATTGGTTTCGGTGGCAGTTGCTTTCCCAAAGATACCAAAGCACTTGAGTATCTGGCGCGTCATAACGGTTATCAGTTAAAAACGGTAGAAGCCTGCGTGGCGGTTAATAACCGGCAAAAGACACGTCTTTTTTATAAGGCTCAGGAGCGGATGATCACCTTTAATGGTCTTAAAGTGGCGGTGTTGGGACTGGCCTTTAAGGCGGGGACCGATGATATGCGCGAAGCACCGGCGATAGATAACCTTGAACTTTTACTGGATCAGGGGGCGCTGGTTTATGCCTATGATCCTAAGGCGGTGATGCGGTCACAGTCGCATTTTCCGGAAGGAGCAATAAAGCAGGGCAGCATCACCTACGTAAACGATCCACAGGAGGCACTACGTGGCGCGCATATTGCGTTTATCTTTACCGAATGGCCGGAGGTGAAGGCGATTAACCCGGTAACATACAAAGAACTAATGCATACCGCGCTGGTTTATGATGGGAGGAATCTGTATAATCAGGGAAAAATGTTAGAAGCGGGTGTGGAATATTACAGTATCGGCAGGTAAAATGCAGATGTCCTGTAATGAGACAACTTTTAGGTGAAAAATGTATTATAATGGAGGTGTCAATTAAACACGTACAAAGGAGGAATGATATGGCACGGGTGATTAATCATGTCGAAAACAACATCGTGGGCGATCGGATCAGGAAGATACGGGCGGATCGCCGAATGAGTCAACAGGAGCTGTCCCTGTATTTGGAAGCCTATGCGATTTATATCTGTCGAGGTTCCATTTCTCGCATTGAGAACCACGAAAGAACGGTAACCGATTTTGAGTTAAGGGCGATGGCCGAAGTTTTGGATGTGTCGATTTACGAACTATTTGATAAATAAATCCTAACGGTGAGTTTTCGGCGCCATTTGTCTGTGTTTAGACAAATGGCGTTTTTTTCCTACATTTTTTCCGAGTTTGTAGTATAATAAAATCAAGTTAGATGCGATTTACTGTATCAAATGCCATTTGTTTCGTATTCGAAGGATGATAGGTTGAAAGAAAATAAAAGTAAAGTAGCCATACAGCGTTCGATTCTTTTAACCGTGTTTTTTAGCAGTATTGCAGGCGACTGTGATATGCATGGGTATAAATATGATAAAAATAGCGGTCTGTGATGATAATAAGTTTATTACCGATAAAATTGAAGAATTATTAAAGGAGAATCTCCTTCGGAAGAAAATAGTCAATTATACCGTTGATATTTATAATTCCAGTCAAAACCTACTGAATTATATCAATGGGGGCAATGATTATGACCTTATCTACATGGATATTGAGATGCCGGAGATTGACGGTATCCGCTTAGCCGCTCAGATAAGAAAAAACAACCGGGAGTTTCTTCTGATTTATGTATCCAGTTATGATAACTATTTTGTTGAACTGTTTCCACTATCCACCTTCCGATTTCTGCGCAAACCCATCAATGAGCAACACTTTGAGCAGGTATTTGATGCGGTCTGTGATGAACTAAACCGACGAAACTGTCAGTTTAGTTATGAATTTGGCGGCAACCTTTATCGCA
Organism: Lachnospiraceae bacterium; assembly: GCA_031285465.1. Lineage (GTDB taxonomy): Bacteria > Bacillota > Clostridia > Lachnospirales > Lachnospiraceae > UBA935. The sequence continues at coordinate 5,035 of JAITWD010000110.1, read as the reverse complement.
TTCCGTTGAGTGATATTTTTTATTTTGAGAGTGTCGGTCATAGTGTTTTCGTGGTGACTAAAAATAAAAAGGATCGTTTTCGCGGTAAATTGGATAATATCGAAAAGCAATTGGAGGGTCAACAGGCACAGTTTGTGCGGATCCATCAATCCTATCTGGCTAATCTTGCAATGGTCAAGGAGGTCTATTATGAACACTTGATCATGAATAACGATATTTTACTACGAATCAGTCAGGACCGGCGTAAGAAGCTACGCAAAATTTTTGTCGGGATATCCGATTGAGCCCGAAACCGGACAGAACTGTAAAAAAATAGTAAGGAGGTATGATTGGTGGAGATACTGTATGGATTATTTGATGTTGAAACAATTGTAACGGTGGTGTGGGTACCAATCATTATCAATTACTTTAGTGCCTTTCTGGAGGATCGGAATAAAAGCAAAAAGCTGATGCCTTATCTTGCATGGGGTGGATTTTGGATTGTAGATTATCTTTTACTACAGAAAATAGATCAGTTTCTGCTGAAAGCAATTATACTACTGATATCATGGACCTTGATAGGATTTTGCCTATATGTAAGTAGCTTGAAAACGGCATTTTTAATTGCCGCTTCATTGTACTGTATTGGTAATATTTCAGAATTTATTGTTGCCTTAGGATTTGTTGCGACCGATGTTGTTCCGGAAGATATGGTACTGCGGGGGTGGATAATATCCAAGCTGATTATCCTAATATTCATTCAGATAGTCAAATTTAACCGCAAGGGGGCGATGAAGGGTGAAGTTAAGGGGATGTATTGGATGATGTCGGTATTGATACCGATCGGAAGTATGATCATTGCCTATACGTTAAAAGAATTGACCTTTCGGTCGGAGCAACCATATCTTTTGGCAATGTCATCCTGTGCCATTATTATCGTTTTATTTATGAATATCTTCATTTTCAGGATATATGACAAGATGCAACAGGAAGCGGCGATAAGTCGGGAAAATAGTATGTATGAGCAACAGGCGAAGATGTTTAAACAACAGTGCGATGAGCGAGAGACGGTCCTTCTCGAAAGCAGAAAACTATTTCATGATTTTAAAAATCACCTTATTATTCTAAAGGGGTTTAGCGGAAAAGGACAATATGAAAAAGTAGACCAATACGTTGGAACATTGATGGACAACTATACAATCCCCTACTGGCAGACCAAGAGCGGCAATATGGTAATTGATTCGCTGTTGAGCTATAAAACCTCCTTTGCCGGAAAGAGCTTGGTTTCAATAAATTCGGAATTTAGTATTACCGATAACATGCCGTTTGAGGATTATGATTTATGTATAATTGTAGGCAATGTTTTGGATAATGCTATTGAGGCGGTCGAAAAAATTGAAAAAGAAAAACGTAAAATAGAAATGTTGATGAAATTTTCTAAAAATGTATTGACCATGAGGATTTCTAATCCATATATTGGTGATATTAAAACCGACCGATATGGCAAGCTACTGACCATTAAGCCGGATAAGATAAATCATGGAATGGGGATGCGGGCAATAGAGAAAACAGTTAAGAAATATAGCGGTTCGGTTACTATCGAAAAGGAAGATGGTCTTTTTCATTTGATGATAATTATGTATGGAAAAGGTGGCAACTAAAAACATAAAATAAAAGAGACAATCTAATTTAATAAAAAAATTATAAAAAAAAGACTAAAAACTTTAAATTTTGACGTTATATAGTTGAATTTTGACGCGCGTGTACTTTTTTCTCAAATTTATGTTATGCTACCGAATAGGAATAATGCATCGGCTAATCGGTAAAGTTAGTGCCGGGCATTAACTAAGGAGGAAGTGTAGCATGAGAAGGAAGTTTAACAAGGCATTGGCACGAATTGGTGAATCGGTAGCCAGAACCCAAAATGGAATTGTATTTTGTAACTGGATTTTTCATGAGCCAGTAATGCCCGAGTCACTAAGGAACGCAAAGGCTGAGAAGGAAGTATGGAGAAGGTAGCAAATCGGTTAGCCGAGTATCTGGTTCGTACACAGACGATCCAGATGGATAGAAAGGAAATATGTGCCTATGGATTCCAAATCGGTCTGGAATTTGCAATTGCAATGAGTGTTACGATTGCAAGTGCGGCGATCATGGGCATGTTGGTTGAGTGTCTGGTCATATTGGCGATATTCTTTGTGATCAGAGGTTTTGCCGGCGGTTTACATATGGGTTCCTTTTTATCCTGTTTTATCTGTTCTGAGTTATCGGTGCTGCTGGCATTGGGAGCGGTCCGGTTTATCAGATTGGATAATAGTGTTATGATAGTCACCAGTATTTTAGCCCTAGCCATTATAAAATTGCTTTCTCCGGTAGAGAACGACAACAGACCGGTAGATGCTTGTGAGCGTAAGAAATTCAGCGGCAGGCTGAACGTTACAATCATCGTGCTGATCGTTCTTGGAAGCATTTTATACTTTACCCACAACGGATATGGGTTATGGATTGTGGTAATGGGAGAATTGATGAATGTACTGTCATTAACAGCGGGGAAAATCCGGTACCGCCGGTCGCGGTAGAAGAAAATGTTTATAGAGGATACACCGAACCACTTCGGATGGTGGCAATGGGATTGCTGAGCCGGAGGGGGGCGGTGTATTTTTTGTGGGGAAGATGATTGATGCCAAGGAGATTTTAACACTAAGACTGCATAACGCATAGGGTTGATTTTTTGATAAAGATATGTTATGTTTTCAAGGTGCAAATAAAATGTTCTACATATAATGGAAATAATATCGGGCAATAACTTTGGCATAGCGATAAGGATCTTTATGACATGTGTTAAGAAATATTTAGAAAACTAAAAACAAGTGAAATTAGCTGGGTAATAAACGTCCTGTGACTGGGCAAATAAGTGTTAACAGTGTGAGCAATGGAGTTGTTGAGCGTCATATTGACATTGATAAGCGCAATAAAATCTTAAAACAGCAACGAGCAATAAATTTCATTATGTTATTTTGGCAAAGTGGACCATCAGACGGTTACCAAAAGAAAAAAGTAATACAGTCAGCTGTGCAAACAACACAATGAATATTGCGGAATTTATATGATATCCACCATAGATCAGTTCCGCCAAAAGAAAATCTATCCAAAGAAAACAAGGGAAAGCGAAGGTAATGAACATGAAAGCAAAGAGAAAATGGGCACTGACAGTACTCTTGTGTATGGTATTGGTGGTTAACGGTAGTACGACCTATGCCGGGCAGGCTACGGGATCATTCGCCGGTAAGGCAACCCAATCGGTATCGGTCCGGTCGGTATCGCTCCGCCCGGCATCGTTCCAATCGGCATCGTTCCAATCAGTATCGATCCGATCGGTATCGGGCAATGATGATCCAATCACCGGCAACCCGGAAGACGAGGGCGAACCATCCGCGCCTAATCCAACCACCTCCCCCGCGCCGACCACTTCGCCCGATCCATCGGCGTCACCGGACCGTTCCCCTTCGCCGGACGAAACCGCCTCCCCGTTAGTTTCGATGTCCCCCGACTCATCAGGTGATCCATCCGGTGAACCAGACGATGCGATCGATCAGGGCGGTTCACTTACCCCGGCGGTCACCCCCTTGCCCGATGAGGGCAGTGGCGAACCGACCGATGGCTTAGCCGAAGCGGGAATGCTCGCACGATCAGCCGCCCCACTCGGGGACGGGTCAAAAGAGCATCCCTTCCTCATCGCCGATGCGCAGGCTTTTAAAGCCATCCGGAATAACCTGACCGCTTCGTATAAGCTGGTCGCTGATATAAATTTTAACGGCGAGGTCTTAAAACCGATCGGAACCAACGTCCTCCCCTTTAAGGGCAGTCTTGACGGGGGCGGCTTTACCTTACGGAATTTTAAGGTGACCAGAGACCAGAGCAGTAATAACGTGGGGCTGTTTGGCTATACGAGGGGAGCAGTCTTTAAAGGGCTGGGGATCGAGAGTGCGGAGATAACGTCGGCATCCTATTCCTATATCGGTATCCTGGTGGGCTACGCCGATGAAACGGTCATGCAGGACATCAGCTTTAAGAGTGTCAGAATTATAAATAATGTCACCGATATGGGTCAGTATGCCGGGATCCTGGCGGGCTACATGAAGACCTGTACCGCCGAAAACATCAGCATCCGTGATACGACGGTGATCAGCAATGAATATACCGGTAGTCTGACCGGATATTTTTGGGGTGGCAGTGTCAAGGGGTGTCATGTAAGCGGAAGTGTAACGGTGACCGGGCGAAACCGTACCGGCGGCCTGATCGGTGATCTGTATAATGCCGGGATAAGTAATAGCTCGGTGACCGGTACCGGTTTGGTCACCGGCAGAGATAATACCGGCGGTCTGTTAGGGACCGTCCAGGACGGCGATGTCACCCGCTGTTTTACCAGCATCAGCGTGACCGGAGAAAACAGCACCGGTGGTCTGGTCGGCAGTGTCAGCGGTCTGACGACGCGGATCATTAAGGTATCAGAGTGTTATGCACTGGGTAGTGTATTTGGCAGAACATCGGTGGGAGGGCTGTGTGGCAGCGCAAGCAATGCCGAGATTAAGAACACCTATGCCGGGGGGAGCGTTGGTAAGCTTTCCAGTGAAAATATCTTCGCCGGTCTGGTCGGCCGTGCCACCAGAATCAGCAGTATCAGCTCCTACGCCTTTGGCGCGGTTGCCCAGGGCGGCGGCGGACTGGCGGGGGTTGGCAACTGGCTCACGGTGACCAATTCCTACTTTGACAGTAATACCACCGGAAAAACCACGCCGACGGCGGAGGCACGCACCACCGCGCAGATGCTGACGAAGGAGAACTACGCCGGCTGGGACTGGGATAAGACCTGGCAGTATAACGCGGGGACCTACCCCACCCTTAAGAACGTGCTGGATAAAGATGTGCTGCTCCCGTTTATCATCGTCGGTACTGGGCAGTCCTATACCACCGTGACCATCGACTGGCCCGATGTGAAAAATGCCGTTTCGTATGAAGTATCCGTTAACGGAGAGGTGAAGGAGTTTTTCACCTC
>JAITWD010000264.1 GCA_031285465.1 Lachnospiraceae bacterium | reverse complement strand
CGCCTCGTCATATTTACCCTCATCATATATCCCGTCGGCACGGGTTACCGCCTCTAAGAATTTCTGGTAGTCATCCAGTTGATCCTGCATCTCTTTATCAAAAATCTTTTTCGCCGAATCAACCGCTTCCTGACATTCCTCACCGGCGCGGACAAAGTTACCATCTTCGATGTAATCCTGCATATTTTGATAACTGATCCCCATGTCGGTCCGGGTGCGTTCTCTGATATTAGAAAGGACGATGATCACAACAATAATGGCGATAATGACCAACGCTGCGATAACACCGATTATGATCATCATCTTGATCTTCTTTTTACGCTTGGGGTCAAGGAATATCTTTTCTACAAAAATAGAAACAAAGGTGTAATTTTCTAAGTTCTTCGGCTGCTTAGACATCAGCAGATCTTCTACCTGATTACAGCACTCGGCCGGATCGTTCCCAGTATCCTCGATCAGGTCCTTTAATTCCCCCTCATCAATATTTTCCCAAACGCCGCGGGTGTAAAGCGCAATGATATCGGCATCCTTTAACTTTATCTTAGATGATACAAAGGGGGTAAACCGATCCATACCCAGGCAGGTATGCAGGTTATTACGCTCAATATGGCGTGCCACCGCATCCGGGGTTATTCTTTCCTCTTTTACCAGATCCTGACTTAAGGACATATCGTAAGAAAGGTAGAGGGGGCGACCGTTACGGTAAACCCGCAGCCTCGTGTTACCAGCAAAGGCATACCGCATTTTTTCATAATTGGTCACTACCACGGTTACCGACGCTTTAAGCTTCTCATAGCTTCTGCGATTCTTCAGCTCCCGGTTGGCCGCCCGAAGATAGCGTTCCAGTGCTCGTGCCGACATGGAGGGGGCATTTTGAAACTCGCCGATAATAGTGTGAATGGCCTCCTTGGCGCTCTCTGAGTCGCGCAGGTCGGTAATGCCATCGGCCATTACGTAGCAGGCATATTTATCCAACTCTACATAGGCAAAATAATCATTATTTTTTAATCCGGATCCTGCTTCCGACAGAAACGCGGTTTTAAAGCTACTGTTATATTTCCTCATTCGTATACTCCGGATATCTCTATATTGTAGGAACGATATTTTTTTCCTTAATCAAGATCAAGGTTGCTCTATCAAAATAATACTGGCATTGTCCTGTTCTTTTTTGTTGGCATGATGAATCAGCTCCATAATTTCCGCCGCCCGTGCCTGACAGGTTTTGGGATGACCGACACACTCTTCTATCTCGCGCCAGGTAGTCCCTTCGAAAACCCCATCGGTCATGATGACCACGACATCCTTGGATTCAAGCGCCACCGGGGTGTCAAAAAATTCAATATCACCAAAGCCATCCTGACCCAGATAATTATATAGACGCCGGCTCTTTAAAAGACCCTGCGCATCTTCACGGGTCAGCTCTCCGCGATAATACTGTGCCTCCGCCAACACATCGAAAGTATGCCCGTTCGATAGCGGGACCAGGCAACCATCACGATAAATAGCGACCTTGACATTGCCCACCAGTGCGTAATAAAGCTTGTCATCCTGTATGACCGTCACTGCCACACTGGCACCACCGTGACCTTCGTCCAGTTCTTTAAGGATTTCCCGATTGGCGGCATATAGGGCTCTTTTAAAAAAGTAGATCGGATTTTCAAAAGCATTGACCGCTGTGAATATAGTTTCAATAGTATTGACGGTTATCTTACTGGCTATCTTACCTCCGTAATTCCGTCCCATTCCGTCAGCCAGCACCGCCAACAACCCCTGGGTGGTCCGACTGATCCCACAATAATCTTCTTGTACCTGACGCTTGCCAATGGTCATTGCCTTGCCGACCTGGTAGCGCTTGATCACTCTTCCTTCTCTGACCCCGAAGCAGCGGATCATAATGAGAATGAAGGTTAACACCATAACCGCCAGAACGGTAATCTCTGCTATGGACATTGTCTACCTCCCATCTATTTCCACTCAAAATGTTCGCCGCAAAAGGGCAGGTAGACAAACTTAGAGTTACCTAGCTCGATCACATTATAAGCGACAATGGGTGTAGGTGCGAAGACCACCTCTCCGTTTAGATAGACCATTCCATTGGTGTTACCCGGTAGTAAAAAGCTCTGTTTTTTCTTGGAATCAAAGGCAATCGAACAATGATTGCGTCGGGCGATCTCATTATCACCCAGGACCTGGATATCCATATCGTCGGCGCGGCCAATAAAATTTTTCCCTTCCACCACCTTATAGTCCTTACCCTTGCGTGGCCCATCAACACACACAAACCAACCGCAGACTGGCTTCTTTTCCTGAAGCGCAAGTGAGGCTTCCATTTGTTCCTCGGTGAGACCGGTGGCCTTCTTTTCCTCGGTATCGGTTTCCATATTACAATATGGACAGATGGTTCCGTATCTCCTCATTGAAAATAAATGACCGTTGTTACATCTGATCAAATTACTCATACTTCTTCTCCTCGTGCTTGTAATTTATTAAACCATGGGATATGGTTATTTTTTCATTTAGTTATTTTTAGCCCGGTTACATCTTAAATTACTCTTTAGTTTAGTGACCTATCATAGAACCCGCAATTTGGTAAAACCCAAATATATGTAATCCTCGCGATCAATCCGGCAAGGACTGCCGGGCAATATTTTATATTTATTATTATCGCCGGGTTTTTGGACCCGGACGCCATTTTCACTTTCCAGATCTTCGAGAAACCACTCACCGTTGTAATAGTTCATCACGGCGTGTTCACGTTCCACTCCACCAGCAAAGGAGGTATCCCGCAGATCAACATCAATATTGCCGATTGCTGCACTTCCCGGTTCCTGCTCATCGCGACCGAATACGATGGAAACCTTTCCGTAAATATCCCAACAGGCTATTTCAATATTTTCTTCATTTAGTAACACGATCTGTGAAATGCTATTACTATTTACTGAAGGGTCGCTTTGCCGGTACCGATCACCATCACGGATGAAAACGATGATAAAAATAACCGCCACCGCTCCCATTACTGCCACAATCCCTGCCTTACCCTTTAGTTCACCCAAGAAGAAAATAACCAGAATAATACTGAATAGCTCACATAAAACAATACTTATATCCAGGGTCCGTCTATCGCTCATCGAACCGTCCTCCTGCTCGTAGTTTATTACCGACCTATTTAAACCCCATAAACGACTTAAACATTGCACTGACATCGGCCGGATTGGGCTGGTCGTTACTATTATTGCCATTGGTATTATTGCCACTACCATTAGCCGCACCGCCACCGGTACGTCTCATCAGATCTTCCCAAGCCGGCTGCACCCCGGGATTCTTGGTTGACCGGTTATTTACCGGCGCCTTCCTCGGCTGATCGCCAGAGTAGCGCAACTGATCGTCATAATCTTTCCTTTTTTCCGGCTGACCGAGGATTTCATATGCATCCACAATTTCTTTAAACCGCTTTTCCGCTTCAACATTGCCTGGATTTAAGTCGGGATGAAATTTTTTAGCCAATCGCCTGTAGGCACGTTTTATCTGATCGTTACTGGCATTGCTTGCAACACCCAAAATTTTATATAAATTCATCATGAATCACTTTCTTTTTCCGATTGCGTAATTGATTTTCTGATCGCTTACTTCATTTTTCCATTCGATATCTTACCTGTAACTATATAAAAGATTTTCACTTATGGATATGATACTGATACAGCAGGGCATATTCCTACTACCGAATATGCCATATTCTGCTGTATGAGTAGCCAAAAGGCAGGGACAAATATCAGTCCTATCGCCTCAAGTTTTGTTTTATATGGTATATCCGCCTTCAACCAGAACTTTGTCAAATTTATCTTTTTTCTGCTTAATGGTTAATGTAAAGGTACCAACACCAGCCTCATCTCCGTAATCTTCTTCATAATCGATGACAAAAGCATTAGGGAAGGTATATTTACGCTCCATTACACCGGCAGCAACGTACTCGACAGTAACACTGCGGTAGCAATCGGCCTTCTCTGCCGGAACCACTGACCATAGTCCCATTTTCATGGTACTGTCAAACGGATCACCATCCACTGCTGTAAGAATCTTGCCCGTGATTACCATAGTAGCACCAACGTCTTTGGTCCTGGCATTAGCATCAAGCGGAATATCGGTGGTAATCTTGACACCTTTTACACATTCCTTCGCAACTTCAAAGGATTCTGGTCCATCAATTTTAACTATAAAAGCCATGTTTTCTCTCCTTTTCTTTTTTTAGTGGTGATTATTCACCGGCAAATCCGCCTTCAATCTTCACTTTGGCATTTTCGTCCTTCTTCTGCTTTACGTGCATATAGAAGGTTCCTACGCCGGTCTCATCATCCAATTCTTCGGTGTAATCCATCATAAAAGCATTAGGTACTTCATATTTACGTACCACCTGCCCAGCAGCGATCACTTCTACCGATACGTTACGGTAACAATCGGCCTTTTCTGACGGTACTACCGCCCATTTGGATAACCCAAGGGTTCCATCATCACCTTCGCCCCCAAGTATGTAGAGCATTTTGCCCCAAATCTTCATTGAAACACCAAAATCAGTTGCCCGTGCATTAGAATCTTCAGATGATTCCGATACGAAAACCACATTTTTGACGCTTCGTTCGTCTAAGCTAACCTCTTCAGGTCCGCCAGTTACACTAAGTCTGAATCCCATTTTCTTTCCTCCTTTTCTTAAATGATTGGTTATATTACTTCAGGTTTTCACCTTTCGCTGATACCGGAGACCACCCCTGCCTCCTTGTAAAAAAACCCTTAACTACCGTGGTACATCACTTCCTCCACAGCCACACTCCTCTTCATAAATTATCACTACTCATCATGCCGCCATCGGCGGCATAACCAGTTTAATCCGATATCTGGAAGAATGACTCCCAGTTAAATCCAATGCCCGGAAGACCACTCCCAGTTTAATCCGATATTCGGAAGAATGACTCTCCGAGTCATTCTTCCACGCGAAGCTATAGTACTTCTTAGTCAGGGTCCTCCCCT
>JAITWD010000097.1 GCA_031285465.1 Lachnospiraceae bacterium | reverse complement strand
CACCCCACAGAACATACCGATCCTTCTCCAGATACCGTGCTGTGCGCTGACCTTTAAAGGTCATTTCCGGCCGGGCACCTTTGGCGGAGATATACAGATAGGCTTCCGCCGTTCCCGAACTGTCCAGTACCTTGGCATCCTGCACCGCCCCGGTAACAATCGAAGCACAAGGATGATCGTGGCCTCCGACCACCACCTTGGGTGCGCCGGACAGACCCAGTTCACTGCCGACAAGGGGTAAAACCGTTCCGACCACCGTTCCGCTCTCCACGATCCGCGGAAAAACATCGCGGTCGATCTCCAGCCGGTGCAAAAGCTCATCGGACCAATCATTTTTCATAACGTCAAACGCCAGCGTCCGGCAAGCCATCGTGTAATCGGTGACAATCTCACCGCACAACCGGAAAAGGACATAATCATGAAGCTGCAGCCATTTGACCGCCGCTTCATAAACCGCCGGCTTATGCTTGCGGATCCACATGATCTTTGGAATGGAAAAAATCGGATTGACATCCAGTCCGGTGACCGAAAAGGTATATTCCGCGCCAAACATTGAAACATACTCCTTCGCCTCTGCAACCGAACGGGTATCGTACCAGGTAATGATCTGACCGGCGGGGTTGCCGTCACGATCGATCGGCACGATCGCTTCGGCTAACGATGCCACCGAAATGGCGCTGATCGGGAAAGGATTGCGCCCAATGACCTTCTGGGCGATCGCTTTCAAACAATCCCATAACTCGTACGGATCATAATAACTGTGACCGTCAGCATCGGTATGAGTGATCGTGGCACAACGCTCAATATCCTGTTGCCGCCCCTGCTCATCATAGATTGCCGCCTTCCAATTGGTAGTACCCACATCAAAGGCAAGATAATATTTATTCTGCATCGCCCACCTCGTTCTACTGTTTATTGTAGCCCTCCAGTAGCTTCACGCTACTGCTTATTATACCCCTCCAGTAGCTTCACGCTACTGCTTATTATACCCCTTCAGCATCTACCTACTACTGCTCATGTAAAACCATCCATTATCTTCTACTGCTTATTGTAAAACCATCCATTACCTTATACTGATTATTGAAACTATTCAGCACCCTGTGCTTCATAATCACCTTTCTGCACAAGTTGTAAAGAACACAACTCGTTGTAAAGAACACAGACGTTGTAATTAACACAGATCGTTGTAAAGAATACAGCTCAATCTTTATATACACTCGTGTTTAGTTAAAGTGCAAAAATATGCATCACCCTCTTGTAATGATGCCTCTTTAACTAAACAAACAACACGTAAACCATTTAGGAGAATGGCTTTGCCATTCTCCCAGACAATACTTAGGGAAACGCTGATTAAAGCGTTTCCCGCGCCGGATTTGCGGCACGAAGTGCCAATGCCCACGAAAAATCCGTGCGCATCCCGCGGAGCGTCTTAGGAAATACTGATTTAATCAGTGTTTCCTTAGACTTTCTTAGGTGGCGTCCTGTGACACCTTAGAAATCCTTCTTGTCTTTCCTTCTTGTCTTTCCTTCTTGTCTTTTTCTTGTCTTATATCCTGTTACCCGAACCACACATAACGATTTTCTCTTTAATATCGCTTACCATGCGGGCAATCGCCTTCTTTTCAATCTTCCATGCATGTTCAGTCATGCCCATTTGTTCAATTCCTTCATAGAGATACTGAACATAATTACAACGGATCTCGGTTCCGATATTCACCTTGGCAATGCCTAAGCTGATCCCTTTCTGAACGTCTTCCTCCGGAATGCCTGTCCCACCGTGAAGGACCAGCGGCATCTGCGTTTTCTCACCAATCTGTTCTAACAGGCGAAAATTAAGAACCGGCTTCTCGGTATAGAAACCATGCGCATTGCCGATCGCCACCGCCAAAGCATCCGGGCGGACCAGCTCCAAAAAGGCTAAAACATCCTCGATCCGGGCACAATTTTCCGCGACAGCGGCATTTTCCATACTGCTTAACATCCGACCGATCTCACACTCGACCGATACGCCTCGTTCCGCCGCATATTTAATGATAGTTTTGGCATTTTCGGCATTGTCCTCTAAAGGAAGCGCCGATCCGTCATACATAACCGATGAACAGCCCAGATCGATCGCCCGCTTACACAACTCAACGCTGCTACCGTGATCCAAATGGATCGCGACCGGCACCGTCACCTTATTGGCGCACCACTTGGAAATCTCCACAAAGAAGTCCAGCCCCGCATAATCCGAACAGGTGTCATAGTGTGCCAGAATGATCGGTGAACGGCTTTCCTCCGCCGCCTGACAGATTGCCTGCGTAATATCGTAATTACCCCCCTGGGTATTGAATGCCGGAACGGCATAGTGCCCCTCATAAGCTTTATTTACCATATCTTTTATTGAACAGATCATAATTTTTTCTCCTCATGATTGAGTTATGTTGAAATATTGAGTTATGTTGAAATAATTATTATGTAGGGGTCAAAAGGTATTTTGACCCCATGATACCACGGATTACTCCGCACTTCGCGCTCCCGTAATCCTAAAACATTCGAAATCCGCCCTAATCGGGCTACTTTCTCATGTTTTGCGGGTCCCAAAGTCATGCTTTTTCATGCAAGCATGAAACACATGACCGTTTGACCCTGGTATCATAATTATTGCTCCCTGACGCTCTCCCGAATGATCAGCCTGGGTTCAAAACAAATCTCCTGACCGATCGCCTCACCGGCATTGACCCCTTCAATAAGACGGATCGCGGTCTTGGCAATTTCTTCGCGGGACTGTCTAAGGGTGGTCAGCGTCGGATAGGAGGTCTTGGCGTAGGCGGTATCGTCCATGCCAATGATGGACACGTCCTCCGGGATGCGATAACGATAGCGTAGCAGGGTGTTCATTACGGCACAGGCGATCCCGTCATTCCGGCAGAAAATCCCATCGAGTGGTGCCGACCGCATAACCTGCATCAGCTGCTCCTGTAGCTGCTCAGGTGAGGTACATCCGCTAATGATCACCGGTTCGTGTCGCCCGGTCACCGCTTCATAGTATCCGCGATAACGAAAATCCGCCATCGTACTAAAATGATTATTTTGGGAAAGTCGGTCCACATAGCCGATCCGCCGACATCCCGTATCATAGAGATAATCCACCGCCTTCTTTGTGCCTTCCTTAAGACCGGTATTGATAAAATCCACGCCATTCATCGGCGGGAAATCCCTGTTTTTCATTAAAACCACCGGAATGCCCGCCTCAGCCAGCTTCCGAATATATTTTTCAGGAAAATGAATGGAACTGATTATCACCCCATCAACATTCCAATCAATAATGTTATTTACATAGTTCAAAGAATTGACGATCAAAGAGACCGAAACCAGGTAGCCCAGATCACCGGAAAAATGTTCGATATCGCTGATCAGCTCACCATAGTATTCCGATTTGATCCGGTCGATCAGCAGGATAATATGTTTGCTGGATTTTCCTTTCAAAGCCCGGGCGATCCGGTTGGGACGATAATCCAGTTCCTCGATCGCCTTTAGTACCTTTTCCCGCTTTTCGTCCTTCACGTAACGATTATTGTTGATCACATAAGACACTACCGTCTCACTGACCCCCGCCAGCTGCGCCACATCCTTGCGGCTTGCCACTGCTTTCGCCATATCGGCCTCCATTTCATCAATAGGGTTAAGTTAACCGATCTCCACGACCACCTTCAAATAATCCTGTGGCTGCTCCATCATTTTCTGCATGGTCTCATTGATCTCATCCATCGGTACAAACGCGGTGATCAGTTGATCCTCGGGCAGAAAGCCCTCTTTGATCAGCTTAAGTGCTTCGGCAAATTTATCGCAGGAATTGCGGGAGCCATAGATATCGACCTCCTTCTGCATCAAACGGATGGTGTTCACCTCCACCGGCGTATGGGGCCAGCCCACCAGGGCAATCCGAGCGCCATGAGCACAATATTGATGCATTTCCTTTATCACATAAGGTGATCCGCTAGTCTCAATAATAACATCTGCCATATGTCCATCGGTCACTTCAGCAAGCCAGGACACCACGTCGGTTTTTGTCGAATTACATATATACTCGTAACCCATTTCCTTCACCTTGTCAAGCTTTTTCCCGATCACATCGACGATCAGGGGCTTCCCGCCATAATGCTTCACCGCATAGGCTGCCATCGTTCCGATCACTCCCGCACCGATGATCAGACAAACATCGTCCTTTGCCACCTTAGCTCTGGTAGCGGCATGCAATCCGACGGTAAACGGCTCCGCCAACACCGCCCGCTCAAGTGATATCTCACTGGGTATTTTATGGACCAGCGCGATCGGATGGCTGAAGTACTCTCTCATCATCCCCACCGAATGAACGCCGGTCACGCGGATGTCGGTACAATTGTTATAGCGGCCCTGTTGACACTGATGGCATTGCCCACAGGGAATGTACGGTTCCAGTACCACTTCATCTCCGACCTTTAATCCTTTATCATTTTCCCCGATCTCTTCGATATATCCCGCCCCCTCATGACCAAGGCCGATGATCGGATATTTGCAGGTGGGATTTTTGCCGCTATAGGCGGTCGGATCACCACCGCATATCCCGCAATATTTAATTCTAATTATGGCCTGTCCTTCGGTCAGCGTCGGCCGCTCCGCCGTCTCCACACGAAGATCCTGTGGTGCCAGTATATTAACTGATTTCATCCTCTTGCTTACTCCCTTCGGTTACTTTGAGTGCTTTAGATTACGTTACATTACTTTTTCTTCTCGCCGCTCACACTTCCAAACATGCCGCCATAGGCGGCATAAACGATACATAAAATTTTGCCAGAAGAATGAATCTCCGATTCATTCTTCGAGACGAGACTTAGAAAATGTCAGGCTCAGTATTTTCGAGCCTTACTTTTTCTTCTCGTTTTGTCTTGTTTTCACCACCATTTTATAGAGTTGGTAATGTATTCGCGATATTTAATGAATTGGGGATGGGAAATATCACGCGGATGGGGCAGATCGATGTAGACCTCCTCCTTTATGGAGGCGGGTTTGTTGGACAAAATGATGACACGATCGGCAAGATAGACCGCCTCTTCAATGTTGTGGGTGATAAAAACCACCGTGCTTCCCAGCTCCTTCCACAGGCGGATCACCTCATCCTCCAGATAGAACCGCACCTTTATATCCATCTGACCATAGGGTTCATCCATCAATAGCAGATCGGGCTGCATCGCAAAGGAACGACCGATCACAATCCGTTGTTCCGCACTGACCGACAGCTCCGCCGGATAGGATTTCCGGAATTCGGTCAGTCCCATCAATTTTAAAATCTGTTCCACCCGCTCTTCCACCGTTTTGGCAGGCAGACGTTTGATCTTTAGGCCATAAGCGATATTTTGCTCAACGGTCAGCCATGGGATGGCCGACGGCTCCTGAAAAACAAAGGAAATATTATGTTTTTGCGGATCGGCCGATACTCCATCGATATAGATATCACCTTCGGTCGAATCGACAATCTTGGTCAGGCAATTCAAAAAGGTGGTTTTGCCACAGCCGGTCGGACCGACCACACAGACAAACTCATTCTTTTTAATTGCAAAATTAAGATTGTCTAACACCAGTAGATCGCCGAATTTTTTGGTCAGATCCTTGACCACTACCTTGTCCGGCACTTGATTTTTTGTCTGTTCCATTCTTAATACCCTTGCCTTTTCAGTACCTGCAAACTTTGGGCCGCAGGCACAAATTTGCGTGTGTGCGATTTATTGCTCACATTAATCCCCATGCATTTCGCAGATTTTATCCGCGAAA
>JAITWD010000193.1 GCA_031285465.1 Lachnospiraceae bacterium | reverse complement strand
CCTTCCATCACGCCGATCACCTCTTCTAACCGTCGCTCCAGATATTGACCATAGTATTCACTATAACCTTCCATACCTCCTTCCTGATTTAATATACTATCCGAAACCAAGCTGCCTTGATCGGTCCCGCCACCTAAATTTAATATATCACTTCCATTGTCCAATATCCCGGACTGCCCGGTTTCGGTCTCATCGGTTCCACCATCCGGCCCGGCCGCCGGCCAGACCACCACCAGCAGCAAAACCCCCAATAGGATCATGATCAAAAAATTATCCTTTTTAAATTTTTTGCCCTGCCACAGTGCTTTTATTTTAGTAAGGGTATTGTGCTCATTTAAAGCCACGCTCGATCACCTCCAGATATCGTTCATCGGTTCCAAGTTCATTGCAAAACTCTTCCTGCAGCCATTTAAGCTCCTCATTGCTGCCTTCATCGTTATATGTGCTACCTGTATCGTTATATGTGCTACCTCCATCGTTATATGTGCTACCTGCGCTACCTTCATTATTATATGCGCTGCCTTGATCCAAACCGTTCAATTCTATCGAGGGTATCTCAATTGGTGATCCGGTGCCACTTGAAGCATTGGCATTATTAGCACTACCATTATTAATTACATCATTATCAGCACTTTCATTACTATCACCGGCACGGCTGACCGTTATTGTGGTTATATTGTCAATATCGATCGCAACGATAATATATCCCCGGTCCGCTGCAATGTTATTTATCCTTAGTTTAATCTCATTGATGGTAGCATTTTTAATACTTTCTTCATCATTCATCCATAGACCGTTTAGTTGCATTTCCTCTGAACGATTCTCGATCACCTTGGTAAATCCCTCAATCTGTTGCTCGATCACCGCCCGCTCCTGACCGCTGATGATCGCCTTTAACGGAATGATAAATTGAGCCAATACCATGATGCCGATCAACACCTTAATATATTTTTGGTAAGAATTACCCGGTGCAAAATGAAGGATCGACTCGGCACAGATTAAAAAGATGCCGGTCCGCTTAATAAATTCAAAAAATGTGCTGCTCATACCTCCCCTTTCTTTGTGCCGTAATCCGGTGCGGAAAACGCTTTGATCAGCCTTTCTTTAACGGATCGTATAGGCAGCAATCGCGATCAAGATAAAGAACAGCGCCACCACCGTAAAAACCGTCTTAAATAATAACAGCCCGGCATCACCCACCCGATCGGTACAATGCACCAGGCGTTTATCACCGACCACCCCGGCAAGTGCCGCACTAAGCTTCATCATTCCGGCAAGTGCCAATATCTTAAGCAACGGTACGGCACATATTACCACCAACAATATCAAAAAAAGAATACCGATACTGTTCTTTAACAAAACGGCTGAACCCATTACCATCTCGGTCACCCCCTCAGCGAGGTTTCCGATGCCCGGTATGACCGAAACCAGCTTTTTAAAGGCCGATGCCTTTACCCCATCAATTGCCGGTGTGATGATCGATTGAATAAAACTGATCCCGGCAACCATTCCCAGTGCCGTTTTTAGGATTACGCCGATGGCCTTTTTCATTAAATCCAGTAGCATGGTTAAACGTTCTTCTGCCCACAAGCCATTGATCAGCGACATGACCACATAACTGTAGATGATCGGCATCAATGCTGCCAGTAAAAAACTTTGAACGCCATATGCAACCACCAGAACGATCTGATATCCTGCGGTCGCCGTCGTAATCCCGACCGCCGCTCCAACCGCCATAAAATATGCCGGAACCAACACTTTGACAAAGAGGACGATGCTTTCGATCGTAACCACCGCCACATCGGCCATTTCCAGAAAGGCTCTGGTCAAAACCGCCATCAGGAACAAATAGGTAAAATAGTAGCCCACCCGGGAGATCTGCTGTCCGGAGAAAATGTCAGCAAAGTCGGAAAAAACCGCCGATAATATCCCCAGCACCAGTACCGATACCAAAAGGGTCTTAAGTCCGGTTAATTCACCGCCGACATTACCGATGATCTGACCGATCAGATCCTTCCCAGCTTCCCATAGCTGCCCCTGGGTGATCAGCGACAGAATCCGGTCAATATCAATTTGATAATTGGGAAAAAGGCTGTCCAATCCTTGCGTTACCGATTGGATATCAAAGGCATTTTCCATTCCGCCCACGTTACTATCCCTCCCTTTTATATCGAAATCTGATTTATATTTTCCACAATGGCGAGCAGTACCGGTATTCCGGTCAGCAAAACCGACAATTTACCAAAAACCTCAATCTGACCGGCAATCGTGCCATGACCGGCATCCTTGCAGATTGCCGAACTGAATTCACAGATGTAGGTGATCCCGACCACCTTCAGTAACATGGTAAAATAGGTACTGCCGGTATCAATGTATCGTGAAAGCAGTTCGATACTGCCCAAAACATCGGCCAATTTATCGACGACAAAGGAAAATATCAGTATTCCGACCGCGAAACCAATATAGATACCGTATTCCTGTTTTTCCGATTTGAACTGAAGGGCAAACAAAACCCCGGCAACGCCCAAAATCCCGATTTTTATTATTTCCATTGCGTATACCTTCTACATTTCAAATAAATTTTGCACCATTGTAAACAGATCGTATATGTATGGAAGGAGCCAGGTCAGTACCAGGATTAAACCGGCGAGACTGATGACAAAGGCGTGTTCATCCCTACCACTGTGTTTTAAGATCTGATTAAGGATAGTTATTAATATGCCTACCGCTGCGATTCGAAAAATTAAACCAATTGCCATTATGTATTCCTCCAGATTAGATCAATTAAATCAATTATATCAAAAGGATGATCGCCATAAGCCCCCCCATAACGCCCATACACATCACCACTTTATTTTTACTTTTCAGCCCCTCTTCCAGCTCCTTGATATGACGGGTGACCTCCTCAATATGTCGCTCCATCCCCTTGGCCTGTCCTTTTCCATCGCGGAAACCCGGGCTATCGGTCAGGTCGATGATCAGCTCCTTCTCGACACCGCTTAAGGGGAGTGGCTTAATCTGTTCGGTCATCACTCCGGTCCAGATATCTTCAAAGGAACGCCCATTATTTTCCTTGATCTCAGCAACGATCATCGCAAATGCCTGCGCAAATGGTTCCGGTAGCCGGTCGCTTAGTTCTTCGCATATCTCCGGCAATGATGAGCGGGCATAGGCGATCTCATTTTGCAGATATTCATACATTTGTTTAATATATTTTAAGTACCTAAGGCGCTCCCTTTGTTCCTGGCAATAGTTCCATGCCATTCCGGTCGAGCCGGTCAGTAGTAAGATCATCCCGATCAATTGCAACATTGTTTATTGTCCCTTCCATATACCGCCCTGACCTGGCAGTGTCCGTCCACCTTTTCAAGTACCACAAAACGATCAAAAATATCGTCCATCGCATATTCTTTCTGCTCACTGCGTCCCATGATATCCTGGGGCGATTCACCATGAATAGTCGCGATGATCTTGCTGCCGCATTGCAATATCTGACCGATCGCCCGCATATCCTCCCGGCTACCGATCTCGTCCACCGCCACCACCTTAGGAGCCATCGAACGGACCAACATCATCATACCGGAAATTTTGGGACAGGCGTCCATCACATCGGTACGCATCCCAACATTGTTTTGCGGTATGCCCATAAAGCTGCCGGCAATCTCTGACCGTTCATCGACCACCCCGACCTGTACCCCCGGTGCTCTGGCATTACCATCCGATATCTGACGGATCAGGTCTCTTAGCATGGTGGTTTTGCCACATCCCGGCGGTGCGATGATCAAGATATTGCGAACGGTCTGACCGTCGTAGACATGATGCATGATGGGGTCGGCGGCTCCGATGATCTCATGGGAGATTCTAATATTCATAAACCGGATCTGTTTAATATTTCGTATTTTACCGTCTTCGCGCAGGATTACCTGTCCAGCCAAACCGATCCGGTGTCCGCCGGGGATGGTGATAAAGCCCTGGCTGATTTCCTCTTCAAAGGCATATAATGAATATTGGCAGATATATTGTAGTATGTCATCCAGTTCTTTTTCTTTGATGCGCCATACTTTGGCGCGTTCCAGTTCGGTTGGTGTCTGGGACCGGAGGACGGTTATATTGCCCTCCTCATCCAGGAAGTGTTCGCGACCGCTCATGATGATCCGAACCGGGCACTGAACCTGCAGGCGGATTTCCTGTAGTTCTTCGGCATGGCTTGCCACCTTACGGAAGCGTTCACGGACTGAAGCGGGGAAAATGCTGATAATTTCTTGTTGACCGACCATTACTCTCACCTCTTATCTCAATATATGTTTACTTGTCCAAGATAGACCAAGATTTTGGGATGGATTTTGGGGGTGGGATATCAGGAGGATGGGAAAATGCCGTTAGATAGGGGAATGGGGGGAGGATGGAGATAGGAGTGTGCGTAC
>JAITWD010000053.1 GCA_031285465.1 Lachnospiraceae bacterium | reverse complement strand
GGGGGATTGTGATCTTGTGTGTAACTTCCAGTCTGCCCTTTGCGATTTTTCTCTACACCGGTTTCATAAAAAATACGCCGCGTGACATGGAAGAAGGAGCCATCATTGACGGATGTAATTCCTTCAACGTTCTATGGCTGATTCTTTTTCCGATGCTAAAGCCGGTTACTGTCACGGTTGTTTTGCTTAACACCGTCTACTATTGGAATGAGTATGGGCGCTCGGTATTCTTCTTGCAAAAGCGGGAACTGCATACCGTTCCGTTGGCAATTTCGATGTTTGTGCAGCAGTATAGCACTTCATGGTCTTTGATGGCGGGTGGTGCGTTTGTAGCACTTATTCCGGCCTTCATTGTGTTCGTTGTGTTTCAGAAGCATTATGTAAAAGGCATCTCAAGTGGAGCCGTAAAAGGTTAAAGGGGTATAGGTATGAATATGAAATATGATTTATTTCCGCAAAGGGCACAGTACCGGTCGGGTGAGCCGGTTACGCTACTGCTGGAAGCGCAGGGAGCGTCCGAAGCAGAGGAATATTGTGTGACGGTGTATCGCGACCGCAAAGAGGTACAGTGTGTTAAGGGGTTCACTACCGGCATGGAAACGGTGGTGGAGCTGGGTGTGTATCAGGAGCGGCTGCAGGGCTTTGGGGTAAAAGCGGTGGTTGCCGGCGAGCGGCTGTATACCGCCTTTGATGTGGTTGATTCGTCACAAAACACCTTTCGCTATGGCTTTGTGAGTGACTTCGCCGTCACCGATGAACAGAAAATCGAAGATATTACCGGTTTAAATAAACTACATATGACCCACGTCCAGTTTTACGATTGGATGTATCGCCATGAAGAATTAGTTCCGCCAACCGATCATTTTACCGATCTTATGGGCAGAGCACTTAGCAAGAAGGCGGTACAGGAAAAAATCAAACGGTGTCACGCACATGGAATGAAGGCAATTGCTTATGGGGCGGTCTATGCCGCAAGCTGGCCGTTTTATGAGCGGCACCCCGACTGGGCGTTATGTTCCGGTACCGGAAAGGCCTATGATTTTATCGGGAAGCTAAAAATAATGAGTATGGCAAAAGATATTCCATGGCGCGCGCATATCACCGGGCAATATCTAAACGCGGTTAATGCGCTGTCTTTTGATGGCATTCACATCGACACCTATGGTTGCCCCAAATGGGGGAAAACCGATTATAACGGTGAAGAGCGTGAGGAATATCTGCAGGACGAGTTTGGCGGGTTTGTCTCTGAATTGCGGGCAGATTTTGAAGCGGAAGGTATTGATCCGACCCTGGTGTTTAATCATGTGGGCAACTGGCCGGTTAAAGATACGGCCGGCTCGCCACTGGATGCAACCTATATTGAAGTGTGGGAACCATACAGTCGCCTCGCTGACCTGGGCAATATTATTGAAGAGGCGTTGGTGTTTGCCCCGCAAAGACCGGTGGTGCTGGCGGCATACATCCGTCCATATCTGACAGGGCCGGTGGAAGAGGCACAATGGGCGGCTTTGTTGGTGATGGCGGCGGTGGTCTCACACGGTGGGTATCATCTTGCGCTGGGGGGGTACGATGCGATCTTAACCCAGGCCTATTATGTCGACTACACAAAAATGAATCCGGAATTTGTTACCTTGATCCGGCGATATTGCGATTACATGGTTCAGCACAGTCATATATTTTATGATCGCTCACTTATAAATGTCTCCAAAACGCATATGTCAGGGGATAATTACGAATACAAGATCACTGGTGCCGAAGTGTCCGCTTTTGGGATTGCCGGCCGCTTATATGTGATCGCGCGTGAGAGCAGGCAGCGAAAGGTAATCTCTTTGCTCAACCTTTACGGCAATGATGACCGTTGGGATACACCCAAAAAGCAACCAACGCCGGTCGGTCCGATCGAACTGGAAATTGCGGTGCTGCGTGAGCCCGGTCGGGTATTCTCAATTGCGCCAAATGAAAACGAAGGTTTTGCAGTCCCAGTAGCCTATTCTTTGGCCGAGCGGGAGCAAGGGCTATTTCTGTCATGCCGGCTCGAAGCGGTGACGCTGTGGAGTACGGTGGTACTCGAATTTGACGATGAACAGGAGAGGAGATCAGATGCCTAAAGTATTTATTACCGATAAAAGCGGAAAGAAAAAAGCGGTTACAGGAAGTGTTTTTCAGGAGGCATTTTATAGTGGTCTGCCACAGGTGAACGTTTGCCTTAATATGCCAAGACAAACCATGTTAGGCTTTGGCATTGCTGTGACCGACGCATCCTGTCATTTGTTGGCGGGGTTAGAGGAAGATCAACGCGCCAGGCTGTTGGGCAGCATCTTTGGTGAAGGTGGTCTGGGCCTAAGTATTGCGCGCCTTTCAGTGGGCGCCAGTGATTACGCCTGTGATCTTTATAATTATGATGATCTGGCAGGGGATATGGAACTGACTCGTTTTAGCATCGAGCACGACCGACAGCATATCCTGCCGATCCTACGAGCGATCAACCGCATTTGTCCGGAGCTCTTCTATTTTTCTTCGGTATGGAGCGCGCCGGGGTGGATGAAGACCGGCGGCTCGATGTGCGGCGGCTGGCTTCGTGAAGAGTATCTTGAGGTCTTTGCGCGCTACTATACCCGCTTCTTAGAGGAATATAAAAAAGAAGGCATTGATGTGCGGGCATTAACGTCGCAAAATGAGCCGGAAACCGACCAATGCGGTCGTATGCCGGCGTGCTACCTTCATCCGGAATTTGAGCAGCGGATCGTGCGTGATCACCTTGCCCCGATACTTAGAGAAAAAGGGTTGGATACGGAGATTTGGATCCATGATCACAACTTTATCCAATGGAATCGCGCCAAATGGATGCTCGACGATGAAGCGACCAAGGCGGTGGTGGATGGGGTCGCGTTTCATTATTACGAAGGAACGGCCGATATGGCGACGGCTCTCCATGAGGCACATCCTGGAACCGCCATTCACTGGACCGAAGGCGGGCCTAATCTCGGCGATGAATACGAAACCGATTGGTGTTATTGGGGACGGATCTTCACCGAAGCCCTCAACAACTGGTGTAGCTCCATTACGGGATGGAACCTTGCCCTTGACGAAAAGGGTAGGCCCAATATCGGCTCGTTTAGCTGCGCGGGTCTTGTTACCATTCATTCGGAAACCAATACAGTCACGTATAGCGGTCAGTACCATGCCTTCGCCCATTTTGGTCCCTTTATAAAACGGGGTGCCTCACAGCTTGTTACGACCGGTCCCAATGGTCAATATCACCATACAAACCGGAAAATTTCGCTTTATCATACGGCATTTAGGAACCCGGACCAATCATGTGTCTTGATTTTTACCAATCCGGACGAGCAACAGGAAATCAGTCTGCAGATCGGGATGCGGCGTTTTCGTCTGATATTGCCTGCCGATTCCCTTGTTACGATGGTTTTTGAACCGGAAGAGCTAATGAGACACTGATTAAATCGAGTAGGAGGACTGAGAAAATGAAACAGCATTGGTGGCAACGGTCGGTCGTATATCAGATATATCCCCGCAGTTTTCAGGACACTACGGGAAATGGAATCGGGGATATCGCTGGGATTACCCGCCGATTAGATTATTTAAAGGAGCTGGGGATCGATGTTATTTGGCTTAGCCCGGTTTATCAGTCTCCCGGCGTAGATAACGGGTATGACATCAGTGATTATCAGAGCATTTTGCCCGAGTTTGGTACGATGGACGATTTTGACCGAATGCTTACGGAGGCGCATCGGCGCGGGATACGGATTGTCATGGATTTGGTGGTCAACCATACCTCCGACCAGCATGGCTGGTTTCTTGAAAGTCGCGAAGGAAAAGGCAGTGCAAAACGGGACTGGTACATTTGGAGCGATGCCTGTAAGGGGGGTGCGCCCAACCAACTGAAAAGCGTTTTTTCCGGATCGGCGTGGGAGTATGATGCGACCAGCGAACAGTATTATTTACATCTCTTCGCCAAAGAGCAGCCCGATCTTAATTGGGAGAATGAAGAACTGCGCCGGTCGATTTACCGGATGATGCGCTGGTGGCTGGATAAGGGAATTGATGGTTTCCGGATGGACGTGATCAGTATGATCTCCAAGCCGTTACCGGCACTTTTAAATGACGGCGGCCCCGGTGGTGCCGTAACTAACGGCCCGATGGTGCACGAATATCTAAGGGAAATGAACCACGAAGTGCTTTCGCATTATGATGCGATGACGGTGGGGGAAACCGCTGATGTAACGATCGAAGAAGCTAAAAAGTACGCCAACGAAGACCAATCGGAGCTTAGTATGGTCTTCGAATTTGAACATGTCGAAATTGGCTCGGGCATGTGCGGAAAATGGACGACCGAACGCTTTAGGTTGGGCGATTTGCGAGCGGTGCTTAGTAAATGGCAGACAGGACTGGAAGGTTTTGCATGGAACAGCCTTTATTGGAGTAATCATGACCAGCCACGTGCGGTATCGCGGTTTGGTTGCGACCGGCCGGAATACCGGGAATTGTCCGCGAAGATGCTGGCGACCTGCCTTCATATGTTGAAGGGGACGCCTTATATCTATCAAGGTGAAGAACTGGGCATGACCAATGCGTATTTTTACTCACTGGAGGAATACCGGGATATTGAAAGTCTTAACGCCTATAAGGAATATACGGAAAACGGGATGATGGACAAGGACATGATGCTTAGCTGTCTTGGGATGAGAAGCAGGGACAACGCCCGTACGCCGATGCAATGGGATGCGACACCAAGTGCGGGCTTTACGAACGGGTCGGCGTGGATTCCGTTAAATCCCAACTATGCCTGTATCAACGCCGAGGCACAAAGACAGGATCCGGATTCGGTTTTTTGCTACTACAAGCAGCTTATTGCACTACGGCGTGAATATGACATTATTGTTTACGGAACATACAGTATTCTTCCCGGCAACACCGATCAGATATGGTGCTACGCCCGTGATTGGAAAAAGGAGCGGTTGGTCGTACTCTGTAATTTTTCCGCGGAGCATCAGACCTGCAAATGGATGGCCGATTTAGAAAATCATGGCGCATATGTTATGATCTCTAACTATAAAACCCACAAGAAAGGAGAGTTGCAGGCGTACGAAACGATCGTACTACATTATGAACAATGGAAATAAAAATACCTCTTGAAAGGAGAACTATCCATGAAAAAAAGACCTTCAGGTAAGGCACGTAAATTGGCATTGACTCTGACCATGTTGCTGGCAGTCTCATCTTTTCCCATGAATGGATTAACGACACAGGCAATGAATATCACCGATCCGGTGGCGGTGGAGGTTTGGTTTAGTTCCGAAAAAAATCCGGGTGATGAAGCATGGTTCCACAGCGATCTCGATCCGGAGTATCAGTTGGCTGAGCAACCCGCCCTTTATGCGGAAGATTACAACAATACGATCATAGAAGAGTCAGCAGTGATCCAGGTTGATCCCAGCCGGACCTATCAAAGCATCGTGGGATTTGGGACCTCGCTGGAGGAGACCAGTATCTATAATTTTGCCCGCATGAGCGATCCGAAAAAAGAAGAGGCTCTTCGGTCGCTCTTTGATCCG
>JAITWD010000043.1 GCA_031285465.1 Lachnospiraceae bacterium | reverse complement strand
CCGATCAGATTAACCCGACCGGGAGCAAAATAAACTTTGGCATCATTGCTTTCCCCAAACACTTCAAAAAACTTATTAGTAAGTTCTTTTTTCATTTCCTTCATTTGCATCTGACCCATTTAAAGGGTAATAATATTATTTTCCCATGCCTTAATCTGATTAATAAAGGTGTCGATTTGCTTCATGTTTTCCACATAGCGCTCCGATTCTCCGTTACGAATATCCTTACGATAGGCTGAAGGCGACATTCCTTTCATCTGCTTAAACGCTTTCGTAAATACCAGTGAATCCATGTATCCACAGGATATTGCAATACTTTCGATAGGAAGACTGGTATATTGTAACAACTCGGTTGCTTTAGTAATACGGAAGGTTGATAAAAATTGTTGTGGCGAAAGAGTAATTGTGTTCATAAACAAAGTGTATAAGTAACTACGATTAATACTTACATAATCTGCCACTTCGGTGATCTTGATCGGATTACAATAATTACATTGAATAAACTCGATCGCTTTACGCACATAGTGGTTGGCACGATCAGTATCGGTACTGGCCGAAGAAATCTTGTTATCAGCTATTAATGATAAAAAGACACAAAACTGTCCATTACGACATAGTTCGTCACCCATATCAAAGGTACTGTGTTCCATCATTGATTCAAACACCTTCAGTATCTGGTCACCATGCTCTGAACGGAATACCGGACTTTGGGATGATAAACCAATGCTCTTGACCGTCTTCTCGGCACGATCGCCATTAAATCCTGCCCAAACATAGCTCCATGGCTCTTCACTGTCAGCTTGATAAAACACCAATTCCTCCGGCATAGTCACAAATCCCTGACCTGCTTTGATATGATGCTTCTTACCATTGACCGTAAAAACACCCTTACCGCTTAATACATAATGAATTAAATAATGTGGCAACATTGCCGGTCCGTAACTAGCAAGCGGCTCTGCGTCCGAATGCCCACAACAGTTTACGAACAGATCACCCGTTCTTTTCCCTGGAAACTCCAGTTTGTGCACTTTTTCCTTTTCCATTTCTGATCCTTCTTTCCGTTAGTTGGCTTATAGCCGTATTTCATGTTACATTCTTGTGACTGCTAAACGATCATATCACCCCGTTCGGCGAATTTGGTCATCCACTCCAACCAAGACAACCGCTATGTTTTATAATATTCCCCTTTTATCAACCCCTGCTCTACCATACTCATTATAACAATTTCATAATTCCAGGTCAATAACCAAAATATTGTATTTTACAATCTGTTGATCAGCCGCTTATGGATAAAAAATCAATCGCTGCATGTAGACCTGATCCACTGTTACTTTACTATAGAAAGGACGGTATTTCAAGGAGATAATCCCCGCCACTTGCTGAAAAGCGGGTGATGGGAATCGAACCCACGTATCCAGCTTGGAAGGCTGGTGTTCTACCATTGAACTACACCCGCGGACATAGAGTATTTTACACTTACTCCATGTTCTTGTCAATACTGTAGACCTTATAATCTAGCATTTTAATATTTGCTTTATAAAAAATTCATAAACATTAAGCCAACTTTATAGAAAACCACCAAAAGTCGCTCCGATTTCTTACACTTTGTTGTAAATTTAGACCTAAGCGCAAAGTTTTTGTGTGAATAATATTGCTAGTTCTTCTTCCTTCCTATTATAAATAAACCCAGTGCAACACTCATCATTCCCACCATTGTGATAACCATTCCCTCCGACACAGTGATTGATTCATCCATAATTAGCGGAATGTTATCCCATAAATCCGGATAGGTCATCATCAACACCGATAAGGTATTGTTGAGCAGATGGATCAGCATTCCTGTAAAAATACTGCCACTTCTCTTAACCGCTAAGACTATAAAAAATCCTAAAACAAATGTGGTCGGGAGCTTGACCAGACTCATATGGAACAGGGCAAAAATAATGCTGCTTATCACCATTGCCGCCTTCACACCACCTCTATTTTTGAGGGTGCCAAATACAAAACCACGAAACATCAATTCTTCTCCGATGGCTGGCATCAATGCCATGATCAGCCACACCAAAACCGGTGGCAAATCATTGAAAATCGCAAAGGCATCATTGACATTCTGAGTACTCTCCGGCAGTAATGGCATGAGAACCATCGAAAGCACCATTACCAGGCAAAAACATCCGATCCACAATATCACCGATCCAATCAAATGACGAAGCTGTGGTGTCTTAACAGAAAACAACCTCCGCCAGTCACTTTTTAGATACCATGCATACAGGAGTGGCACAAGTAACATGATTGCCTGAGTTATTGCCACTCCGCCAACGCCCAGATGCACCTGCGCCACACCACCCACATAGAAGGTCAGCAGAAAAACTGCACAAATCAGTAGGATTATATCACCGTACCCCGGCAGCTGACCACTTTTAATCTCACTTCGCTTTTCGAAAATCCGTACACCGGAAAAACCTTCGCCAAACAACACCGTCTCACTGTTATAAACCCTTGCCAAAAGCCACATCATTAAAAAGCTATATACTGCATTACTGATCAAGACAATCCCAAACAAAGCATAATCATAATCCATTTGAAATAATTGTTTTACCATCAAAACAACGTTGACGATCGGTATACCGGCCGTTATCGTCGATAATTCAAAATTTGGTAACATCCCTGTATAAGAGGTCATCATGAAGACCAGCATGACCGGTGTTATATAATTGTTGGCCTCTTTAAAACTCTTGGCAAAAAGGCATACAAAAATACTGACCGCCGTAACAAACAGCGCAAAAAATATCATCACCACTACCGTTATCACAACCGCTGGTAAGAAATTGACCAGATTAATACTCTCCATTCCCGAGCCTGCCAAAACCATACCGCCCATAAATCCAAGCGCTACCCCCATCGAGATGAGATTTAACAAAGCCGAAACTACCGTCACTACCGCTACCGCAAAGAATTTGCTGATGATCATCTCGAAATTGGTAACCGGTAAGGTGATCAGTGTTTCCAATGTTCCCCGTTCTTTTTCTCCCGCCGTAACATCAATCGCCGGGTACATAGCTCCCATTACAATACTTATGATCATAAAAAGTGGAATCGCACCGCCAATGATGTTACCCATCGATTCCTCAGTGGTTGATTGATCCTGCGCTTCAAATGTGATCGGGTGCAAGATTTCCTTTTGATCAAGCCCACGTTCTTCCACCTGTTTAATCTGCATTTCTGCCAAATAAAGTTCCATGCTATCCATGACGATACCGGCGACAAGACCTGAATCATTTTCTGCTGAAAGGTAATGAATTATATAATTACTTGCATCATCCACCGTCACGTAGACATGTACTGTCTGTTCCATCAGCTCCTGACCTGCCAGGGTCTTTTCCAGTACCAAAAATTCAAAATCGGTCTCGGTCGCTTCACTACGTATCAACGCTTCTATTGCCTGGGCATTTTCCACCGGTACTTCGGAAAAGGCAATTTTGTAGGTTTTATCCGCTGAGGTACCGGTCATGGCATTCATGACCAGGCTCATGATCACGATCAGCAAAGGATACAGGATCAACGGGACCAGGATCATCATGATCAAGGTTTTTTTATCCCGCAAAACATCGGTAATTTCTTTCCTAAACAATGCTCTGATAATATTAAATTTATTGGTTTTTTTATCGAACTTGTTATCACTATTGTGCATAACAGCTTTTTTTAACGGTTGTCCCTTCATTTACTTACCCCCTTCATTACAGCATGGAAAGCATGCCGAAGATTATCAGTAGATGTATCAGACATAATCTTCTCCGCTGTCCCATGAGCGATAATATGTCCTTCATGGATCATAATGATCCGGTCACATAAAAACTGGGCTTCTTCCATATAATGCGTGGAATATAAAACCGCCTTCCCTCGTTCCTTTTGACTCTTCATAAAATCAATGATTGCATCGGCACTCAAAATATCCAGTCCCAGGGTCGGTTCATCAAAGATATAAATGGATGGAGAATGAATCAGACAGCGGGCAATGGATGCCCGTTGGGTCTGACCGGTGGACAATCGTTCGATCCGATTATCACCAAATTTGGTCATATCGAGCACCGTAAAAATTTCCTCAATCCGACGATGACATTCCTCCTGCGCTAAACCATATATCTCACCCAACATTATTAACATCTCCCGGGTACTCAACCGGTGGTATAGCTTAGTGTTACCGGACAGGTAGCCAATATTGCGCTTTTTTTCCACCACATCATCAATCGCATTACCCTCTTCATCGGTAATTATCACCTCACCTGCGGACGGTTCCATCATATTACCCAGCATCCGTAATAAGGTGGTTTTACCGGCACCATTAGGACCAAGAATCCCCACGATTTCACCCCTGTCTACCCGAAAAGAAATCCGGTCCACTGCTAAAAATTCCTCCTTTACATTTCGGATTTTGCCTTTCTTCCTGCTGTTTTTCTTGTTTTTTTCGTTATCGTCCAACAAAGTCCGCATAAAGGTTTTAGTTAATTCTCTTGCTTCAATCACTGTACATTACCCTCCTTTTTTATATGTAACTGCTACATAATAATTTACTGTCGGCTTTTGTCAATTAGTTTGACTAAATTTAAGCTGAATTTAAGTCAATCTTAAGGTGAACTTAATATTTAATTTTCAATTGACCAGTGAGCTGTTAAATGTTATCCTAAACCAATAAATACCATAAATCAAGCAATTTTTATACACTTTTTAATTTAATAAAGTTTAATGGAGGGCAATAAAATGAAACACAAAGTATTTGTCGACGGAAGTGAGGGCACAACCGGATTAAGGATATATGAACGTTTTCAATCACGGACCGATATTGAACTGCTGATCATTGATCCAAAGCTGCGAAAGGATCCCGCTGAGCGCGCGAAGCTGATCAATCAATCGGATATCACCTTTCTTTGTCTGCCGGACGATGCCGCCCGGGAATCGGTGGCATTGGTGGAAAATGAGCGGGTTACGATCATTGACACCTCTACCGCACACCGGACGATGCCTGGCTGGAGTTACGGTTTTCCCGAATTATCTTCGCAACATCGTAAAGCGATAATATCCGGTAAACGCATCGCTGTTCCGGGTTGCTATGCCACCGGCGTTATTGCGCTGATTTATCCACTGATAAAGGCCGGTATTCTATCGTCCGATCATCTGGCTGCCATCCATGCGATAAGCGGCTATAGTGGTGCCGGCAAAAAAATGATCGCCGAATATGAAAACAGCGATCGCGCACCACAGTATAATGCGCCCCGGTTATATGCTTTGGGGCAGCAGCACAAACATCTAAAAGAGATACAACAGATCACCGGTCTTACCAATACACCTATTTTTAGTCCGATCATTGCCGATTATTATCAGGGTATGGTGGTTTCGATCCCGCTGTTTTCCTCTCAACTGCGCTCCAAAACCACCCCCCGTGAACTGGCAGATTTTTTTGCCGATACCTACGCCGGAAAGAATTTTATCAGGGTCATGCCATCATACGACGATGAAACCTCATCGAAGTTTCTTTGCTGTAACGAAAGCGCCGGTTGGGATGGTCTGAATATTTATCCAACCGGTAATGATGATCGCATCGTCCTTTCAGCACAGTTTGATAATTTGGGAAAGGGAGCTTCCGGAGCTGCCATTCAATGTATGAACCTAGCTTTAGGTTGCGCCGAGGATACCGGGCTGGTCTTATAAGCATAATCGAGCACAGCTCTACCCATGCAGAACAAAGAATGCTCAATAAAGGTGCTTTATCCGCATGAATGCACGAAGCACACTTTTGTTCTAATCCACCAGTCGGCAATAATATACTGAATTAATAATAGGACGTGAAGCCTTTGAAATGAGGTCCGCATGTTGAATGTACTATCCAATATTTCTAATATTATAATTCCGGTATTGATCTTTTATATTGTCGCTTATGGGTTGCTAAACAAGCACAAAGTCTATGAGGAATTTATCAAGGGGGCAAAGGATGGCTTTCAGACCGTTATCGGCATAATGCCTACGCTGGTGGCATTGATGATTGCTGTCGGGGTTCTGCGTGCCTCCGGGTTTCTGGAATATATCGGGCGATTATTGGGTCAGCTGACCGACCGGTTCGGCTTCCCCGCTCCGTTAGTTCCGGTGGTACTGGTTAAGATGTTTTCTTCCTCGGCCGCTACCGGCCTGGTCCTGGACATCTTCAAAACCTATGGAACCGATTCGCGAGTCGGGATGATCACCTCGATCATGATGAGTTGCACCGAAACGATCTTTTACACCATGTCGGTATACTTCATCGCCGCTAAGGTTACCAAGACCCGATATACACTAACTGGCGCACTGATCGCCACTTTAGCAGGAGTTATCGCCAGTGTCGTTTTAGCGGGGATAATGATGGCATAATATTTCACTAATGATTAGTGGATGCGGCAAGGCCGCGGATGGGATTAGTTTGAAAAATCAAATGCAAACAATACTATTGGTAGAGGACGACTCCACCCTGCGTATGGGTATGGGTGATGCCTTGGAACGCGAAGGGTTTTTGGTTTTAACTGCCGAAAATATCGTAGGTGCAAGAAACTATTTGCCAATGATGCCCAGCCTTGTCCTGTTGGATCTTAACCTGCCAGACGGAAACGGCTTTTCGCTATGTGAAGAAATCAAACGCAAATTTAATATCCCCATTATCTTCCTGACGGTACGCGATGATGAACGTGATATAACTAAGGGGCTGGATATGGGCGGTGATGACTACATCATCAAGCCCTTTCGTTTGCCGGTGCTTTTGTCACGCATTCGCGCGGTACTGCGGCGGTATTCCCAACATCCTCCGGACCATGATGCCCTTACCTGTGGTGAAATTCTGCTTTTGCAATCACAGACAAAGGTAACTGCCAATGGAGCGGAAGTTGCACTGACCGCCAGCGAATACCGCTTGCTTCTTACTCTGTTACAAAATAAGAACCAAACCCTTACCCGCAACAAGCTATTGGAATTGCTTTGGGATAACGATAGCCACTTTGTCGAAGATAATACGCTCACCGTCACCATGAAACGTCTTCGGGAAAAGTTGGGCGAATCATCCGACCGAATTAAAACAGTACGCGGCATCGGATACAAGGCGGTGGACACTAATGACCAATAAAAAAAATCTTGCACTACTTTTCGGAGCATCATTTCTTTTTTTTGCAGTAACAGGTATATTCGCCGGTAACCAGGCCGCTGACCGGATTATGGATCGATATAGCGCCAGTAGCCATATCGATCTTTTGGGTGTCTTTGATCATGTGGTCATCCTGTGCACAGCTGCCCTCTTTGCCTCCATACTGACCGGAGTGGTGTTCCTTTTTCGGCTAAACCGACAACGGCGTAAAAAACAACGGGTTGCTAATCTGACCGCCTATCTGCGACAGATGAACGAAGGTAAATACAGCCTGCGACCGATGGTTAAAGAGGATGAGCTTTCTTCCTTGGAGGACGAGCTGTATAAAACCCTGATCCTTCTGCGGGAGGGGCGAGAATCGGCACAGGCCGAAAAAGAAAATCTTGCTAAAAATCTTTCCGATATTGCACATCAACTTAAAACCCCTCTCGCTTCCATCTCACTTATGTCCGATCTCCTTGCGACCGAAACCTCTGGCCGACTTACTGAATATACGGCACACATCAGCACTCAGGCAGAGCGGTTGAATTTATTGGTATCCACACTATTGGCGCTGTCTCGTCTGGATGCGGGCACCCTTACACTTAAACGTAAACCGGTTGATGTCCGGGAGATGATCGAATCGGTCCGTGAATCGCTACTACCCTTTTTGGAAAATAAACATCAAACCCTATTGCTCCCCGACACCGAAGCTATGTATTTGGGCGACTTCTATTGGAGCACTCAGGCTTTTATAAATATTTTAAGGAACTGCTGTGAGTACACACCGGTGGGTGGTGAATTGATGGTAAGCTGGGAGGAAGGCCCCCTTTGTACCCTGCTTATGATCGAGGACAACGGCGATGGCATCCCTACCGATGATCTGCCCCATTTGTTCACCCGCTTCTATCGTGGCAAGAATGCCGGCGCTGACAGTGCGGGCATTGGTCTTTCGCTGGCAAAGGCTATCATTGTTGAACAAAATGGTGATCTGACCGCTGAAAACCGATCAAATGGCGGAGCACTTTTTACAGCAAAATTTTATCACCACATATGAGCTATTGTCACCCGATTGTCATTTTACTGTGTTAAAGTACTTTTATTAAAATAACTTTATTGAAGTGATTTTATTAAAGTGATTTTAGCGCCAGCTTGATTTTAAAAGAGACATTTGGAGGATAATATAACATGGAATTATTAAGAACAGAAAACTTAACCAAAACCTATGGAACGGGAACCAATACCGTTACCGCACTGGATCATGTGGATTTTTCGGTAGAGTACGGAGAGTTTGTCGCCGTGATTGGAGCTTCCGGTTCGGGAAAGTCTACCTTGCTACACATGTTAGGTGGTGTAGATCAACCAACGTCCGGCCGGATATTGGTTGAAGAATGC
>JAITWD010000039.1 GCA_031285465.1 Lachnospiraceae bacterium | reverse complement strand
TTGGGGAGCACCTGTATCTATCCCAAGTTGGCGACGCAGCCAATAAAGGAAGAGTCATTGTTGACCGGCCCACTTGAGGAGACCAATGAGGCTTATGCTATTGCCAAGATTGCCGGATTGGAGATGTGTAAGTTTTATAAACGCCAATATGGTGATGATTACATCAGTTGTATGCCGACCAATTTGTATGGTCCGTACGATAACTATGATCTTCAAGGTTCACACGTATTGCCAGCGATGATTCGTAAATTTCACGAGGCAAAACTCGCTGGGGAGGGAACGGTGGAGCTATGGGGAACAGGACAGCCTTTGCGTGAGTTTTTGTATGTTGACGATATGGCCGATGCCTGTATATTTTTATTGGAGAATTACGACGGTGAGTCACATGTAAATATCGGAAGTGGTAAAGAGGTTACTATAAAAGAACTGGCGCAATTAGTGCAAAAAACGGTTGGTTTTAATGGTGAAATCGTGTGGAATAAGGATATGCCGGATGGTACGCCCAGGAAGCTGACCGATGTAAGCAAAATCCACACTTTGGGATGGCATCATCGCATTGAGTTGGAAGAGGGAATTGGGCGGGCATACCAATGGTTTTGCGATAATGTAGATGAAGCACGCCTTTGATTATCCCCTCAAATAAAAATGCTGAATAAATGTGACGCGCTATTTTAAATACATTCAAGAGGAGATAATATAATGAACCGTTATGGTGTTGTTATGGCTGGGGGGGGGGGGACCCGTTTCTGGCCTTTGAGTAGACAGGAGCTCCCTAAGCAATTTTTAAATCTAACCGGTGATGATTTAATGGTAAATGAGACTATTGCCCGGTTGAAACCAAGTCTGAAGAGCGAGAATTTGTTTATTGTTACCAACGTGACCCAGTCCGGTTTAATGAGACAAGCGACCGAGGGGGTGGTTTTGTCCGATCATATTCTGTCCGAGCCGGCATCACGTAATACAGCTGCCTGCATTGGCTATGCGGCAGTGGAAATATTGAAAAAATATGGTGATGGGATTATGGGAGTATTCGCCTCTGATCACTATATTAGGGATGTTAAAGGCTTTAATGATACTCTGAGGCAGGCGATCCAATTAGCGGAAGAAACCGATAATCTTATCACAATTGGTATAAGACCAACCTTTCCGGCAGTTGGATATGGATATATTAAGTATGATAAAACGGAAACCGATAAGGATTATCATAAGGTCAAAGAGTTTGTCGAAAAGCCGGATGTGATGACCGCCCGGTCCTATTTAAAGGGTGGGGGGTTTCTTTGGAACAGTGGAATGTTTGTATGGCGGGTTTCAACCATTCTAAAATATTTTGAACGGTTATTACCCGATGTTTATGCTTGCTTAATGGAGATTGAAGCTTCATTGGGAACACCGCAGGAGCAGGAGGTTATTGATCGTGTGTATCCGACCATCCCGAAGATTTCCATTGACTATGGGATTATGGAACGAGCCAAAGAGGTAACCGTGGTGGAAAGTAAATTTGACTGGAGTGA
Organism: Lachnospiraceae bacterium; assembly: GCA_031285465.1. Taxonomy (GTDB): domain Bacteria; phylum Bacillota; class Clostridia; order Lachnospirales; family Lachnospiraceae; genus UBA935. The sequence continues at coordinate 6,290 of JAITWD010000039.1, read as the reverse complement.
TGTGGGTAGCTGGGATGCACTGGAAGCGTTACATGAGAAGGATGAGAATGGAAACGTGGCTAATAGAGAGCAAATATTGATCGATACGCAGAATTGTGTGGTTTATGCTAAGAGCAAGCTGATCGCAACATTAGGGGTAGAGGACTTAATTATAGTCGAAGCGGAAGATGCAATAATGGTATGTCATAAAGATAAAGCACAAAGTGTACGGGAGATACCGGATGAATTAAAAAAGCAGGGAAAGGTTGAATATTTATAGGTAATAAAATATAAATGTTAAGTTAAGTGAGCCAGAAAGCAGGAGGTCATTGATCGATCAAACCAATCGATGGTGACACCCGTTTCGGGCTTGCTTTTGTTTATGGGATAGTGATCATTTTAATCCCCGTGCATTTCGCAGATTTTATCTGCGAAACTGCCTAAATAAGAAATTGAAAAATCTATGATTTTTCAAATTAATCCCCGTGCATTTCGCAGATTTTATCTGCGAAACTGCCTAAATAAGAAATTGAAAAATCTATGATTTTTCAAATTAATACTGTGAATAATTTGTTTTACGCGATGAATAACAGTTTACCTTTGTCCAAAGATGTGATAATATGTTGAAATGTGAAAATGATTGAAAAGCACTTTCGACTATTGATTGTGGGTGCGGCAGAGCCGCGGATGGGAATAACGATGGAAAAAACATTGGAAAGAACGGTTGAAGGTTATGTTTCTAATATTATGGTTGATATGGGCATACCGGCTCATTTAAAAGGGTATCGTTACATTCGCAGTGCAGTACTGTTGGCAGCAGAAGATATGCGGGTGGTGGGTAGTGTTACCAAGTTACTTTATCCGGAAATAGCTAAGCAATATGGGACCACCGACCGAAAGGTGGAACGGGCGATCCGTAACGCTATTGAAATTTCATGGGAACGGGGTAATATCGGTTGTTTTGAAGAAATCTTTGGTTACTCCGGAAGTGACGGCTGTGAACGTCCGACCAACAGCGAATACATAGCCGGCATTGCCGATCGGGTACAGTTAAAATGGCGCTGACATAAAAGATCAGCTTTTTAACCCCCCAACCAAAATTAAGGTTTATTAATTATAAATATCAAAGGTAGTAGCTGGGGTTTATTTATGATATAATGTCGGCAGACATTATATATGCGCGGAATGATTTTTAGGATGAGAGGAGAGGGTCGAGATGAAGCTTTTGAGCGTGATCGTCCCCTGCTATAATGAACAGGAAAATGTGGCTTATTTTTATGATGAGCTGATGAAAAATGGTGAGTTTTTCACCTCGAATGATCTTGATGTGGAACTGTGTTTTATTGATGATGGTTCGGAGGATGGAACGGTAGCTGCGGTAAAAGAATTGATCGCTAAGGATGATCGGGTGCGGTTGATCTCTTTTTCGCGGAATTTTGGTAAGGAAGCAGGAATTTACGCCGGTTTGGAAAAAGCGCGGGGTGATTTTTTGGTTATTATGGACGTAGATCTACAAGATCCGCCATCATTATTACCAGAAATGTTTAAATATATAAACGAAGGATACGACTCGGTGGCGACCAGGAGGGTTGACCGTAAGGGTGAACCGATGATCCGATCCTATTTTGCCCGTTTTTTTTATCGGATGATGAAGAAAATATCCAAAGCAGAAATTGTCGATGGTGCCAGAGACTATCGCTTAATGACCAGACAAATGGCCGATGCTATATTGGCGATGAAGGAATATAACCGGTTTACCAAAGGCATTTACGGATGGGTTGGCTTTAGGACTAAGTGGTTGGAATACGAAAATATTGAGCGCAGAAAGGGCGAGACCAAATGGTCCTTTTGGAAGCTATTTAAATATTCGCTGGATGGAATTGCCGCTTTTTCAACGGTACCGCTGGCGATAGCTTCAGTTGTCGGCGTTCTGTTTTGTATTGCTGCTTTTATTTTTATTATTGTAATTATTGCCAGAAAAATAATGTTCGGCGATCCGACCAGTGGATGGCCGTCATTGGTGTGTATTATTTTGATGGTCAGTGGAGTACAGCTATTTTGCATTGGTATTATCGGACAGTATCTTGCCAAAACCTATATGGAGGTAAAGCGGCGTCCGATTTATCTGGTTAAAGAAGAATGTTAAGCAGTGGTGGAGGAAGAGGAAAAGCGGATATGGTCAGTATTATCGTCCCGGTGTATAATGCGGGTAGATATGTTGTAGAAGCTATTCAGATGGTTAGGGCACAGACAATGGGTGATTGGGAATTGATCCTGGTGGATGATTGTTCGAGCGATGACAGTGTGACTTTGATTAAGTCTGATTTGCTGAAGATGAATGATGATGAACGGGATCGGATCCATTTAATCTGTAAGCTTAAGAATCAAGGGGCAGCCAGTGCCCGAAATACGGGGCTCGACCATGCTAACGGTCGTTATATAGCTTTTCTGGATGCAGACGACCGATGGCTTCCGGACAAGCTGGAGAAGGAAATCGCTTATATGAAAGAGCGATCAGCGGCTTTTGTATTTACCGCATATGAATTTGGCGATGAAATGGCGAAAGGAACTGGAAAGGTGGTAGCAGTGCCGCAGCACTTAACCTATAAGCAGGCACTTTCCCGAACGGTTATTTTTACCTCGACGGTGTTGATCGATCGGACCAAAATCGACAACGAATTAATTAAAATGCCGCTGGTGGCCAGTGAGGATACGGCAACATGGTGGCGAATAATGCGGGCGGGGTATGTAGCACATGGTTTAAATGAAGTGACCACAATATACCGTCGTCCGCCCAATTCATTGTCCGCCAATAAACTAACCGCAATGAAGCGGATTTGGCATTTATACCGTCAGGAAGAAGGATTATCGTTTGTGTATAGTGCTTATTGCTTTATTATGTGGGCGGTCCGTGCCACACTTCGCCGGCTGTAGAGTTACGATAATTAATATTACAGAATATGAGGAAATGCACCGATGAGAAGAAAGGAATCGATAAAAAGGATTATTGTACTTAGCCTGAGTTTGGTAGGCTTGTTATTGCAGACCGGAGTCTATGCCTATTCGTGGTTTGAATATTACGCCCCGATTATTGACAATTTGGGTAATGGGATCCGACTATATTATAACGGTCATATTTTATTAATGGGTATATATTTTATCTTATTGTCCGTTTTTTCGAGAACCTACGGCAGTCTTAAAATAGGTTATCTCAAGCCCTTCGATGTCTTTTTTTCACAGATATTTTCCCTATTAGCAGTTAATATTGTTTCGTACTTTCAAATGTCATTAATGAATGTGGGTCTCATCAGTGTTTACCCTTTATTAGTGGTCTTTGCGCTACAGCTCGTTATTGTGGCAATGATGACCTACTTCAACAATTGGGTTTATCGCCGACTCTTTCCGCCCCGCAAGATGCTGTTAGTGTATGGAGAACGTCCTATTGAAGATATTTTAGATAAATTTTCTTCCCGTAAGGATCGCTATAAAATAGCTAAATGTGTCAATATATCCGAAGGCATTGAGGCGATCATGGCGGAGATAACCAGCTCTTATGGAGCGGTGGTCCTATGGGATATTTCCACTCACGACCGCAATCGGTTACTAAAATTTTGCTACAGTCGTTCGATCAGAGTTTACCTGATGCCGAAGATACCGGATGTGTTGATCAAAGGATCCGATCAGATGCATTTGTTTGATACCCCGATTTTTTTGACCAGGGAATACGCATTGACGGTGGAGCAACGGTTGATTAAGCGATTGATCGATCTGACCTTTTCGGCATTACTGTTGGTAATTACTTCGCCGATCATGCTTTTAACGGCAGTAGCCATTCGCGGTTACGATCGCGGTCCGGCCTTTTATAAGCAGGTCCGTTGTACCGCTGGCGGAAAGGAATTTCAGATCCTTAAGTTTCGTAGTATGCGGGTAGATGCGGAAAAAGACGGCGTGGCGCGCCTGGCTACACAAAACGATGATCGGATCACACCGATCGGACGATTTATCCGGATGGTCCGGATTGATGAGTTACCACAGTTGTTTAATATTTTAAAGGGAGAAATGTCCTTTATCGGTCCCCGGCCGGAGCGACCGGAGATCATCGCGCAATACCTCGAAGAAATACCGGAATTTGTTTTTAGAATGAAGATGAAGGCCGGATTGGCCGGCTATGCACAGGTCTATGGCAAATATAATACTACGCCCTATGACAAGTTAAAACTAGATCTGTCCTATATTGAAAATTATACGATTTGGCTGGATTTGAAATTAATGCTACTGACGATGAAGATTCTCTTTAAACCGGAAAGTACCGAAGGAATTGGAGAGGAGCAGGTAACGGCGATTAAAAACGAAGAACAGGAGAATCATGACCAATAAAGATTTTATGAGTGAGGGTATCGATTTGAAGCGATTGGCCCTTCTATTCAAGCGGTCCGTGCTACGCATTTTACTGACCACCGTTTGTGGAGCATTAGCCGGAGGCGGTATTTATCTGCTGGTACGGGAACTTACAATGGAGACCCGCTGGCAGTCGCGGCTGCAGTTTCATATGCAGTTTATTTTTGATCCTCACGATGCAGTGGAACAGTCCTATAACGGCTATACCTGGAATGATCTGATCCATGGAGATCCGGTAATTGACCGGATCGTTGCCGCGATACAACAAAGTGATGAACCAGGATGGTCAGAACGCGGACTGGTCGGGGTAGAACGCGTTGAAGCCGGTCGCGAGTTAGTGCGTGAGGCTATCAAGGGCGAAATCATTTCCGATACCCGCCTACTGACCGTTACCGTTACCGCGTCCGACCCGGAACTAACGGCGATGATCCGTGACGTGACCGAGGTCGGTTTGATCGGATATGCCGCCGATCAGGTGGAGATCATTTCTTTTAATCCCATCCGCAGTACCGAACCGGAAAGAATGATATGGGACGATCGCCTACTGCCGGCCGTCATCGGTGGCGGGGCGATCGCCCTATGCATATCACTATTGGGCTGGTGGTTTTACTATATTTTAGACGATTCGCTGTATGTGATCAGCGATAGCGAAAAACGTTATCCCTATCCCCTGCTGGGTCTGCTGGTGCGGGAAGGAACGGGAACAGGCGACCAGCCCTATGAAGCAGAATTGGCGGAGAATGTCGAATACTTACTGGATAATGAAGGTAAAATCGCACTGCTCTCGGTCGATCACCTTTTATTCTTAGCGGGCGATCGACCGGAAAGGTCGGTTGGTGATGATCAAACAGTCCTAAGGGCTAAGGATACATTTGACCGTATAATAAATAAGCGGGTGACCGCCGGAAAGCGCTTTGATACTGTTGCGCTATCCAAACGGCCGGAGGGCGGTCTGGGAGCAGCGCTACGCGCCTTTGACGGGGTTATTTTATTGGTGCCGTTTGGTGGCAGAAACGGACGCAAGATTGCCCGCACGATCAGTTTTTTACGTAATCAGGATTGTACTATTCTCGGAATAATAATAACCGAAGGTGATAAATCCTTCTGGCAGCACTATTACTTTGGAAGGCACAGGAGCAAAGCATGAAGATAGAGATATTGGTCGCTGCGGTCCATCAAGATGTTCGGCTACTGGCGCAGAAAATGAAAATTCAAACCGATGCTATCATCATCAATCAATGTGACCGGTTCGGTGTAGATGAATTTGAGTTGGACGGATCAAGAGTCCGGGCCTTCTCCTTCGCCGAAAAGGGGGTAGGCCTTAACCGTAACAATGCCTTGATGCGAAGTGATAGCGATATTTGTCTTTTTTCCGATGAAGATATTGTATTGTGCAGTGGTTACAAAACCATTATTGAGCAGGAGTTTGTCAACCACCCCGGAGCCGACCTGATAATGTTTAACCTTGAGGTGGATGAACGGCGTGCCACCTATCATAACACCTCCTTCAAACGAGTGCGCTGGTATAATTATGGTCGTTATCCGACCTACAGTATCGCTGCAAGGGTGGATCGACTGCGCTATGCCAACGTTAGCTTTTCATTGCTGTTTGGTGGCGGTGCCCGCTATAGCAATGGTGAGGATAGTCTCTTTTTGCATGACTGTCTGCAAAAGGGATTAAAACTTTACGCTTCGCCACGATATATCGGAGCGGAAACCTATCGGGCATCAACATGGTTTCATGGTTACGACGCAAAGTTTTTTATTGATCGAGGGGTGCTGTATCATTATTTATACGGCCGGTGGGCAGCACTTTTTTCATGGCGCTTCTTATGGGCGCATAAGCAGGAGATTTGTGCAGAGATCAAGCCGGGAGAGGCATATAAGCTGATGCGGCAGGGTATCAGGGAAGG
>JAITWD010000056.1 GCA_031285465.1 Lachnospiraceae bacterium | reverse complement strand
TGGTCGCCGGTGATCATCACCACCTTGATCCCGGAGCTCTTACACTCTTCCACCGCTACCTTGACCTCCGGCCGCACCGGGTCGATCATGGCTTCCAGACCGATAAAGGTTAAGTCCTTTTCCAAATTGTCCGGACTGCGATCCTCCGGCACCGCCGTCCACTCCCGCTGGGCTCCTGCCAGCACCCGAAGGGCCCGGTCGGCAAATTCTTTATTTTTCGTGATAATATTCTGTCGTACCGCCTCATCCAGTGGCACTACCACACCATCTACCAGCGCATGGGTACACACCCGCAACACCTCATCGGGGGCCCCTTTGGTATATTGGATCAAACCGGCATCGGTTTGATGGATAGTAGACATCATCTTCCGCACACTGTCAAACGGTGCCTCACCCACCCGCGGATAACGGGCATTTATCTGGTTCTTATCATAGCCTTCTTTGAGCGCAAACACGATCAAGGCGTTCTCGGTCGGATCACCCACGATGGTGCCGTCCGGTGCCAACTGGGAATCACAGCAAAGGGCCATCGCCTGTGCCAGACGGGCGGTCTCACCATAGCTTTCCACCACCGTCATCTTATTTTGGGTCAAAGTACCGGTCTTATCTGAACAGATAACCTGCGCACAGCCAAGTGTCTCCACCGCCGTCAACTTACGGATGATCGCCTTGCGCTTCGCCATATTGGTCACCCCGATGGACAAAACGATGGTCACCACTGCCGCCAGACCCTCCGGAATGGCCGCTACCGCCAGTGATACGGCTAACATAAAGCTGCCCAAAATCCCCTCGGCATTAAATTCACCGGTGGTAAACAGACGCACAGCAAAAATAACCACACAGATGCCCAGCACCAGGATGCTTAATATCCGGCTTAACTGGGAAAGGCGTTTTTGTAACGGTGTCTCACCTTCCTGGGTACTCTGGATGATACCGGCGATCTTACCCATTTCGGTATCCATTCCGGTCGCCGTAACCACCCCCTCGCCCCGGCCGTATGCCACGCCGGAACCCATGTATGCCATATTTTTACGGTCACCTAACGGTACCTTGCCACCCTCATCACCCTTAAGGGCGTTGATCAGCTTATCCACCGGCACCGATTCACCGGTCAGAGCCGCCTCCTCAATCTTCAGACTGGCGCTCTGGATCAAACGTAGGTCGGCGGGCACTGCATCACCAGCTTCCATTAACACGATATCACCTACCACCAACTCGCTCGCCGGTACCGGTGTTACCACGCCACCTCGCCGCACCTTGGCGGTTGCGGCACTCATTTCCTGCAATGCTTCGATGGCCTTTTCCGCCTTACTCTCCTGAAAAACGCCCAGTACACTGTTTATCACCACCACCGCCAAAATAATCGCTGCCTCGGCGTATTCATTAACATTACCGCCTTCCAACAAGGCAATCGCTATAGAAACCGCCGCCGCTGCCAACAGGACCAACACCATCGGATTAAGGAGCTGCTCCATAAAGCGACGCACCATGCTTTTCTTTTTCGCATGCTCCAGCTCGTTTGGCCCATTTTGTTCCAACCGGACCGCTGCCTCCTCCTTGCTTAAGCCTGACGAATTGGCCTTAAGTTCCTTCAAAACCTCTTCCACACCTCTTAAATATTCCTGTTTCATCCTAATAACCATACCTCTCCAATCCTGATTTATTCACCATTCTAGCACGTAATCCGTCCAATGCAAAGCCCGTTGTACAAAAACTCAACAAAAAATTTAGGGAAAGGCTGATTTGATCGGTTTTTCCTTAGTCGTGCATACTCAATTTAGTTTTTTAATTCAAGAAAATCAATAAAAATCGGTTTTCGACACCCGCCTCTTACTGCACGCATATAATTATGGTAACGTAGCAAATAAAGTGTAGCGTGAGCGATAAACCGCTCACACGCAAATTTGTGCCTGCGGTTCAAAGCTTGCAGGTACTGGAAAGGCATGGTTATTAATATGATCTATGAACCCACTAAAGCGGTTTCTTATGCTCATCTATGGGCATATAGCCGTAATCCCGCTTATTATGATTTCAGCAATATCGGCGGCGATTGTACTAATTTCATTTCTCAGTGCCTTTATGCTGGCAGTGGTATTATGAACTATACTAAGGATGTTGGCTGGTTCTATGTTTCGGAGAACAATCGTTCCGCCGCCTGGTCCGGCGTTGAATATCTCTATAAATTCTTAACCACTAACAAAGGACCCGGTCCATTTGGTACCGAACTACCGATTAAATATGCCCTACCGGGCGATGTCATCCAACTAAGCTTTACTGGTAACACCTTCGAGCATTCGCTCCTGGTGGTAGAAAACGGCCAGGAAATCCTCATCACCACCCATAGCGATGATTCCGATAACCGACCGTTAAACACCTATAAATATCAATTGTCCCGTCTGATCCATATCGACGGTGTCCGCTATTAATACCGGTCGGCCGGTCGTTATTCCGTGCTCGTCACTCACCGGTCATACTCTGTATGTACCGACCGCTTCGTCATCCACTGACCACTACTCTGCCCGTAGCGACCTCCAGATGATACTTAACAATCCCTAGATCAATGCCCGAGTGGATTCCTCCGGTTGCTTTAATGTGGATTTCCTCTCCTACCAAGGATACCTTAAACTGCTGCTGGTTTATCGCCGTCGGTGCCAGCATCGCCGCTTCCATCCCGGCTTTGAACCAGTCCGGCAGATTTCCCGAAACATCGTGTAGCTGAGCCATGTCCTTACTTTTACGCGGGACGCCCGCCGTCGCCCCGAACCCCAGCGCGATCACACATACCATTTTTTCACCGGCCTTAACCGTAACCGCACACTTTTTTTTGCTGTATGTTCCCGCCACCCAGCAGCTGTTTAAGCCGAGGCGCTGTGCTAACAGAACTAGCTGTTCGCCATAATATCCCACCGTCTCCGCCAGTTTTTTACTGCGCGGTCCCACCAGCGCCAGATAGTTGGACACGCCGGAAAATCTGCCATAACGTGCCATTATTCCGCTAAATGCCTCAGCATTGCCCAGGACCAGTTGAATGTTTAGCCCACCTTCACGATTACAGCGGTCAATTTCCTGACGCAATCTCATCTCCACCTCACCGGTGATCGCCTTATCCAAATATTGCCGGACCGAATGCCGCGCCTTAATTGCCTTGCCAATGTCCATCATCTCCATATGCGTTCCTACCTTTCTGAATGGGCTTATGCCCTTCTGAATGAGTTTATACCCTTCTGAATGCCATACTCTACTAATTAAGGAAACACTGATCCAAACAGTGTTTCCTTAGATTCATTCCTGCCTAACCATAATCGCTTATGATTATTATATAATCTTCGCAATCGCATTAATAATTGCTTCATCTTCATAGGGCTTGGTCACAAACTCATCCGCTCCCGCCTTAATACACTCGGTAACCTTACTATCCTTCCCTGCCGCCGTGACCATAATAACCTTGCTTTCCGGACGCAGTGCTTTGATCATTTTTAGCGCCTCCACTCCATCGATCACCGGCATGGTCACATCCATTGTGACCACCTCAGGCTTGTGCTCTTGAAAAGCCCGCACCCCTTCTTCTCCATTTGATGCCTCGCCGACCACCGTATGTCCGGCACGCTCCAAAATCGTTCTTAATATTTTCCGTGATGTCCGTGAATCATCTACGATCAAAACATTTGCCATCGTTCTTTTCCTCCTAATCCTTCTGTCCAAATAACTTATTATGCCCAATCTACCTTTTATACCTTATCAACATTAAGTTTATCATCTATTGAAACGATAAAATCCAAACGATCATTTTTAATAAAAATGGGGAAGACACACAATCGCTTACCGCTGATCTTAACCGGATGATCATAGAAAGCCGGCGGGATCATATCGGTCTCCACTCCCTCTTTAGCCAGTGAAGAAGAGAACATGCCATTAATATTGTTGATCAATTCACCAACCGCATCCAGTGCGTCTAGATCTACCTCCGCAAATTCTTCCATTGCATAAGGATTGGCGATCGCCAGCAAGCATGAACCCTGACCGGCAAAACCGATCGCGCTTTGCATATCGCCGTCCATCTCCTGCATCGCCAGGCGGTCGGTCGAATATTCACCGCACCAAAATGCCTTACCCACCCGGGCGGTCGAATCGATCAGCCGGAAGATGGTCCGGATGGCAACCCCGCACACGCGGGCATAAACCTCGTCCGCTTTAGGTAAAAACAGGTTGATGATATCATCAATATTACCACTCATTAACACTGCCTTGTCAGCAGACGCAAGTTCCATATCCTGCAGATAATCCACCAATGCGCCTTCGATCTCTTCCAATGTCAGCACATTGTTGTCCACCAGTGTCTGCACAAAGACCATATAAATATTTCCCTGTTTCTTAAGCATCGCCGAAATCTGTTCCTCGGTAAGGTAGCCCTTCCCCACTGCGATATCACCAAAGCGCTTATCCATCACTGCCTGTAGCCGGTTGACCTCATCGGCCTGTTCCATCGTCATCAGCTTTTCCGCTACCGCGATCAATCCCAGCTTGACCCGTACGGTACTTTGCACAGCTAATACTTCGGCAAATTGTTCGGCGGTGATCCGTTTCGTATCCACCAGATAATTACCAAATAATTGATCAAACATCCTGATCCTCCTATTCCGTAACCGATACTTCGCAGCACACCTGCCGGGCATACATTGTACCGGATGATCGTCTTGAAAATTACCAGACTTTTCCCAAGATTATAACATACTGTGTCCTCCTCTGTAAATAGCGCAAAAATAACCGGTCACACTACCGGTTCATTTTCCGATAGCATCGGCATATACTTATCCATAACTTAGTCAAAGGACGCAAAAAAGATGAAATTTGCCGCTAAGCATACACCTTCGCCCCTAAGTAAGTACCGCCTCAATAATCCGCTGGTTGCCGGTACGATTATGCTTACCCTAACCGGACTGGTCAGCCGCTTCATCGGATTTTTTTACCGCATCTTTTTGTCCCGTCTCTTCGGTGCGGAGGGTATGGGCATTTACCAACTCACTTCCCCCATTTTAGTCCTGACCTTTTCCATTACTGTCGCCGGTATGCAGACGGCGATTTCAAAGTTTGTCGCCGGCGAAACCACTACCCGCGACTATAAGTCGTCGGCTGAACACCTGATCACCGGCTTTATCATTTCCATGACGCTGTCCATTCTATGTACGATCGGCATTTATCAGAATGCCGACTTTTTGGCCTCCACCTTTTTATTGGAACCGCGAACCGCACCGCTATTACGGATCATTGCCTTTTCCATCCCGATGGCAACGGTCCATTCCTGTATCAACGGCTATTTTTACGGTGTCCGTAAAACCGCTATTCCCGCCATCACCCAATTGGTCGAACAGATCGTCCGGGTCGGATCGGTTTTCCTGATCTATGAAATCGGGCAAAGCCGCGGTCTGACACCCACCATCAACTTTGCCGTCTTAGGGTTGGTCATCGGCGAAAGCGCCGCGATGGTTGTATCCATTATCGCCATCCGTCACCGTTTCTACAGCCTGTCGCTGGCACGCCACGCAAAGAGCCTCGATGACTGGGCCGATCCCCAACCGGCATTTCTGACCAAAAAAAATCTGCTGCTTAGTCATCAGCGCTTCATGGATTCCGGCCGACGCCTGATCTCCCTCGCCGCCCCCCTGTCGCTCAACCGGATTGTTATCAATTCATTACATAGTATCGAAGCCATCTATATCCCCAACCGCCTGATGGCATCGGGGCTGGATAATAGCACCGCCCTTGGTGTCTATGGCGTCCTGACCGGCATGGCGCTGCCGCTGATCCTTTTTCCGTCGGCCATCACCAACTCTATTTGTGTCTTACTGTTACCGATCGTCTCGGAAGCCGATGCCGCCAGCAATACCACCACCATTAAAAAGGCGGTCCGCAAGTCGATCCAACTGGGCGCCCTTTTGGGCGGTATCTTTACCGGTCTGTTTCTGCTCTTTGGTAAGCAGTTGGGCATTGTCCTCTATCAAAACAGCCTCGCGGGCAGTTTTATGATCACCTTAAGCTTCTTGTGCCCGTTCATGTATATCGCCAGCACCCTTAGCAGCATTTTAAACGGCATGGGCAAAACCGGCCTGACCTTTGCCTTCAGCACCGTCAGTCTACTAGTACGCTTAGCCTTTGTTTTCTGGGCCCTTCCCATCTGGGGCATCCAGGGCTATTTGTGGGGATTGCTGGTCAGTCAGTTTTTACAGACCGGCCTGTGTATGTTTGCTGTACGTAAATTTTATTCTCCCTTTCGGACCTGATCGAGTTCATC
>JAITWD010000254.1 GCA_031285465.1 Lachnospiraceae bacterium | reverse complement strand
AAAAAGGTCGATTTGCCACAACCGGACGGACCAATAAATGCGGTGATACCATGAGCAGGAATGGCCATTGTAATATCCTTTAATGCGTGATTATCACCATAATACAGGTTTAGCTTCTGGGTCGTGATCTTATTTTCCATTTATAACCTCTTTCCATTCGTAACCGCTTATACTCAATTTAAAATTCTTTATAGCTGGCATTACATCTCGTATTATTACTTTGCACATGGCACTGGTTTCGATCATGCCTTGGCTGTAACATCAAATTTTCTTGCCAGAAATTTGGTCAGCAGATTGATAAATAAGACAATTACCAATAGAACGACCGCAATACCAAAAGCCGCCTCATATTCTGCCTTCGCCATACTAAGATACAATTGAATGGTCAGCGTTCCACCCGATTCAAATAGCTTGCTGAAATATCCCACCACCGTCTTTGGCAGCAAATAACCACTACCGGCAGTAAACAATAACGCGGCCGATTCACCCACGATCCGGCCAATTGCCAGGATGATACCGGTTATAATGCCCGGCATAGCCGAGGGCAGTAGCACCGTCCTGATCATGTACCACTTGGCGGCTCCCATCCCGAGACTGCCATTCCGGTAGCTGTCGGGAACCGTCTTTAGTGCTTCCTGGGTGTTTCTGGTGATCAATGGCAATACCATCAATGACAGCGTCAGGGCACCGGTCATTATGGAGTATCCCAGCCGACACACCGTCCCGAAAAAGATCATTCCAAACAGACCAAAGAGGATGGATGGGATTCCGGCAAGGGTCTCGGTGGTAAACTCAATTGCCCTGACCAGTTTGCCGGGTTTAGCATATTCATTTAAATAGATAGCCGAACCGATCCCGATCGGTGTGACGATCAGCAGGGTGATCATGATAATATAGAGTGTATTAACTATATTTCCCAGAATACCGACCGTTCCCTTCAAAGCACTTGTTACACTGGTTAAGAAGGACCAGTTAACCATTCCCAAGCCCTTCGAAAGTACGTAAACTATAATCCCGACCAGCAATAGCACCGAGATTAAAGCTGATAGGTAGATAAGTACCTTAATGATGAAATCACTACGACGGAAATTTTTATTCATAATGCTGGTCTGCATTTTTTGCGCCCTCCGATTTCCTTTTTTTCACCCTTTTTAAGCACCTTGGTTAAACTGAAGTTTATGATCATGATAAAGGCAAACAAGATCAACCCGATACTAAACAGAACCTGACGGTGAAGGTCACTGGCATACCCCATCTCACTAACGATCGCTGTTGTCAGGAAACGGACCGCATTAAATGGTAGCGGCATATTTACCGCACTTCCCGATACTAATGTTATCGCCATCGCTTCTCCGATGGCGCGGCCAACACCTAAAACCACCGCCGTGATAATACCCGAACGGGCTGCCGGAACAATTATTTTGAAAACGGTTTGGATATGAGAGGCCCCTAACGACAAGGATGCCGCCTTTAGATGGGGGGGAACTGCGCGGAGTGATGATTCACTGATATTGATCACCGTAGGCAGGATCATGACCGCCAGCACTAGTATCGCCGACAATAGGTTAGATCCACCGGTGAATTGATGGGTCTCAGAGCCTTTAAAAATAGCCATTTCCAGTTTATACATTAAGGGATTTAAAACCATCAGCCCTAGTAATCCGTAAATAACCGATGGGATGCCTGCCAGTAACTCAACTGCCGGTTTGACTACCGTCACCAGCTTTTTGGGAGCTACTTCGGCAAGAAAAACAGCGGTCAGTAATCCAATCGGCACGCCAATCAAAACCGCTGCCACTGTACCAACGATCGAAGTAAGGATAACATATAAAATACCGTACTGTGGCGCTTGGGCGGTCGGTTTCCATTCGGTACCAAAAACGATCTCTCCAATACCAACCTCAAACAGTGCCGGTGCGCCATTGACTACCATATAAACTGTGATGGCTGCCACCGCTGCAATTGCAATAAAGGCACAGATTGTAAAAATTCCCCGTGCCGACCGTTCGCTCACTGCTTTGGTCCTGCTGCTACCCTGGATCGTATTTATTTTTACTGCATCGGTATTTTGCTTAGGGTCATTTTTTGCGTCCATATGTATTTTTATCCCCGCTTTTCGTACTTTTATCCCCACTTCCATAGCAAAAGTTCCTCCTGCATCAGAGCCATTTTCTGACATTACCGCGGACAACTATATTGTCCGCGGTCTTTATTTGCCTTATATTAATTTTTGATGATAATTTTTGATGATTTTAATTTTGACTCCGTCACGACTGTTAAGCTCAGTCTACAAGGATAAGCCCTGAATCGGCGATGACCGTCCGCCCCTCTTCCGAAGCAATGTAATCAAAGAAGGCAACCACCGCTTCACTCTGTGCGGCGATATCTCCGACCGTCGCCATAACGAAAGGACGACTTAGAAAGTAATTACCGGCAACAATATTTTCCGGTGTAGCCGCCACACCTTCTAACGTAACGGCAGTAACAGTATCATTAAGAACATCCAGCGAAACATATCCGATCGCTCCGGGTGTCGATGCCACCTTAGCCATTACCGCACCGGTGCTATCCAGTTCACTTGCATAGGTACAGATGTCAATTATTTCAAGCAGCTCTTCGAAAGCACCGCGAGTACCGGAACC
>JAITWD010000204.1 GCA_031285465.1 Lachnospiraceae bacterium | reverse complement strand
TGCCGGGAGTAGCTTAGTACCTATTTTAATATAAAAATTCCTGCCGGCAACCAATTCCATATCATCCATCCACAACAATGTCGTTGTAAACATATGGCTACACCGCAGTCCTGAATTCTTTTCCAAGACACATCCGCGGGAAATGTCCACCTCCCGATCCAACCGCAGTGTCACTGGCTGCCCTGCCACAGCTTCCTTCTCACTGCGATCACCAACCAGAATTTCAAGCACCTCTGCACCCTCACCGCTTGGAAGGATAGTCAGATCATCACCGACCGCAATCCGACCTGATTCAATCTGACCTTGAAAACCCCGAAAGGTATGATTGGGTCGACAAACGCGTTGTACTGGCAGAACAAATCCTTTCCCGGTCTGATCATTATCCCTCAAATGATCTTCTCCGCTTACTCCCATATCGGGCTCGCCTATTTCCACCTCTGCCAAATATTCTAGTAGCGCCGCCCCTTGATACCAGGGCATATTCTGCCCCGGCATATCTAAAGTACTTAGCTTTGGACGCTCGGTAATATTATCACCTTCGGTAGCCGACACCGGAATAACTATTACAGATGCTAAATCCAGATCAACTGCCAGTTTTTTTATATCCTTTTCAATTCGTTCAAAGCGCATCCGATCATAATTAATAAGATCCATTTTATTAACTGCAAAAACAAAGTAACGAATCCCCATCAGTTGGCAAATACGGGCATGCCGCTTGGTCTGTAGGAGAATCCCTTTGCCAGCATCGACCAAAATTACCGCCAGATCGGCAAACGAAGCACCCACCGCCATATTTCTTGTATACTCCTCATGTCCAGGCGTATCAGCCACAATAAAACTACGCCTATCGGTAGTAAAGTACCGATAGGCCACATCTATCGTAATGCCCTGCTCTCGTTCAGCCATCAGGCCATCCAACAATAGCGAATAATCCAACCCGCCTTCGCGACTGCCTATCTTACTTTCCAATGCTAATGACTGCTCTTGGTCGGTATATAATAGCTTAGCATCGTATAGCATATGCCCGATCAAGGTTGATTTGCCGTCGTCTACGCTACCACAAGTAATAAATTTCAACAATCCCTTGCTCAAAAGTATCCCTCCCTTTTCCGCCGTTCCATACTGCCAGCCGCTTCATGATCGATAACCCGGCTGGTCCGTTCGGATGATACCGCACTTAGTGTTTCATTTACTATATCATCCAGTGTATTGGCAGTCGATTCAATCCCGCCGGTCAGCGGGTAACAACCGAGTGTACGGAAACGCACCGAGCGGGTCACTATCTCCTCACCGGGTAATAATTTCATCCGGTCATCGTCAACCATAATAATATTACCATCACGATAGACCACCGGACGCTCCTTTGCAAAGTATAGCGGGACGATGGGAATATCTTCCTGCCTGATATATTGCCATATATCACGCTCGGTCCAATTAGATAAAGGAAAAACCCGCATACTTTCGCCTTTATGTAATTTGGTATTGTAAGCTTTCCACATCTCCGGACGCTGATTTTTGGGATCCCAGGCATGATTTTCATTGCGGAAGGAGAATATGCGTTCCTTAGCCCGCGACTTCTCTTCATCACGACGACCGCCGCCGAAAGCAGCCGTAAATCCATACCGATCAAGTGCCTGTTTTAACGCCTGGGTCTTCATTATGTCGGTATACGCCGATCCATGGTCAAAGGGATTGATCCCCTCTTTGACCCCCTCCTCATTGGTATAGACCAACATCTCTATGCCATGATCCATCACCATTTTTTCACGAAAATCGATCATCTCATGAAATTTCCAAGTGGTATCAATATGCATAAAAGGAAAAGGTGGTTTCTCAGGGTAAAAAGCTTTTAGTGCCAATCGTAGCATAACCGAACTGTCTTTACCAATAGAGTATAGCATCACCGGCTTATCACATTCCGCCGCCACCTCTCTGATTATATAAATTGCTTCTGCTTCCAATGTATCAAGGTGTGATAAATGACCCATTTAAACCCCCGCCTTCCACTTAAATAATATCATCTCAAAAGATCTGCTGCCTCAGTACCCTCATCAACATAAATGCACTGGGCAGAAGAATCATACATTATCTGTTTATTCTGGGTTAATATTGCCCTTATTAATTCTTCATCGGTACCACTCATATAGACATAATTACCATCATACCGTTCGGGCAGATTACCCACCGAAACCAAATGGATCTCCCGCTCCGGCTCCATACTCTGTAAGGTTTTCAAATGCATCATAGCATTGCGCGGATGATTGACCGATCCGCCAATAATATAATAAATGACCGTATTTTCGTCCAGTTTTTCTAACTCCCTTTGAACTCTGGCTACAATACGTTGTCCCTGATTCCAGTTTAGCAGCAACCATTCGCCGGTTGTCTGCAAACCACTTCCTGCCCAAAAAATCCCTGCCGCGCAAATACAGGCAACAAACGCCCTTTTAGCCCACTTCAGCTTTGTTTTCTGCACAATCATGCTAGTTCCTGCAATCAGAATAAACCCAATCAATCCAGCGATAAACATCCGTATTACCGCTTGCGATGGTGTTTGAAGGTTAATAAAAAAACGATAAATTCCCACTGCATGGAAATTATTTATAGTCATATCGGTCGCCCGCTGTATTTGTGTAAGGGAAATAATACCGCTAATAATATAAATGGTCAGACTAAAAATCAATATCCGCAAACGTGACTTATGTTCAATCAATAAACATAATCCAAATAGCATAAGTGGTCCAATCGCAAAATCAGAATAGCGACTATAGAAAAAATTATGAGCGGTTATTACTGGGCTACTTTTATAAAATGCCGATATCGCCAATTCCAGCAGATATGCTCCCCCACCGAACAAAAGCATCCAATCACGAATACTCCACACCAATTTATTACGCCTAAAAATACGTCCAAAAAGGCTTCGGCATGTATAACCTGCCATAATTAGTACCGGGGGTATAATAAGCAAAAACGAGGTGGTACCCTGCGCAAATACCTTAGCCGTAAAGCTGATAAATAACTGCCAGATGCCGCTAGCACTATTCAATTTTTTTACTTTTGGAAGATTCCCAGAATAATCATTGACTGCAACAATTTCATTATTACCATACCAATTATCAATAGTGTACTGGCGAAACCATGATGCAAGCAAAAAAAGCACCCCTAAGCACAATAGCCCTACCAAAAGATGATGACGAGGCTTTTTTTCTACCAGCGAGATAATATAAAATAAAACCATTATTCCCACTACTGCTGCCAACACACCCAATGTACGGTTATGCACTGCATAAAGAAAAACCACCGCTATCACCAATAAAATAGTGTCCAGAAGTTTTTTCCTTTGTAGAACACGACAAACTAATGCGACAACTACCCAAAAAAGACAATATAATAAGCATTCCCCCCAGGCAATGTGCATCTGTACAATGTTATTGCTATATAACGTAATAATCAAAGCTGCTAGCGCCAACATCCGCTTATCAACCGCTACAAATATCTGCGCAACCACCCAGTATGCCAAGGCAAAGCTGGCCATAACCATTCCGGTATTCAAAATAACGGCAATCTGATACATCGTTGCTGCTGGCAGACCGGTCAGCAATAACGGAGCTGTTACAAATCCATATCCATAAGAATAAAAGCTGGTGGTGTTTAGAAGCTCGGTCCAATCAAGACCAATCATTTGCGCCCCCATACCCCAATAGGCAAATTCGTCATCTAGGATACAGACCCCAAAATGCATCGATAAACGATATAAACCACAGCTCAATATAACGAGTAATCCTACCAAAATAATCAGCCGTTCATATTTATTGTGTATATGTTCTTCGTAAAAGCGTGCCATAATACCTCTTTCCAATACAGTTTTATAAATAAAGTCCAGGATATCTCTTGATTATCGTTCACAATTCTTTATTGTTGCCAACATCCACTCTAAATTTATCGTCAATCCATAGCTTTTAGCTTAGTCAAGTGTAAAATTTTAGCAACTTTACATGAATTATACTTTAATCATAACAGTAAATACTCATGGCCGGCTATCGCTAGGAGCCATCACGGTTAAGGGAATATACTCCTTTTTCTGTAAATACGCAGACCTAAATAAAACAATACCCCACTCAAAACAAAGCCAATTGTCAACCTGATCCACAATAACGAACCACCGGTCTCAAAATACGGATTCAGCCACGACAATGGTGATAACCAGCGTAATTCGTTCAACCAACCAAATATATCATTAATCCCACCCATTGGTAACACCAGAGAGGTCTTCTCACTAGCGTAGTCTCCAAACCAAACCAACAAATCCCGGATCTTATATATATTACCCAAAATCAAAGTGCCAAATACCAAGCGACTGGCAATACGATATTCCGCATAAATGGTTATCTTTTTCTTCATCGCATATAGATAAGCCACTGACATGAGTAGCACGATCACAAATCCACCTGCAAAAAACAATCGCGTCATCGCTTCCAATGCATTCTGACGTTGCTGCGCATTAATACTACCAATCAAAATCGCCAACAACATAATAACGTGCCACAATAAATACTCAACAACAAATGTAAAAACCAACCAAATATATTTGTATATTGCCATCTGATCCCGGCTCACAAACTGGTTAATAAAGCTTCGTATGCCCCCGTTACGCTCCTCCCACCAAACCGCCTGTACCATTTGTCGACATTTCCGCCTTGCTAAAAACACATTTAAGATCATCAAGGAAAAAAGCACATAAAACATAATATTGCCTGTCACTGCCTGTGGTGATATACCCATCAAAGCATAAAGCGGTTCCGGCAGTGACATCAAGCCAGAAGCAATCCCAAAATAGGCCGTTTTTCCCACCATGTACCCAATCATGATCAGGATTGGGATTACCGTCAGAATAATCCCTTCGGTAATATACTCGCTTCTCCAACGGCTCCATTCCAGCTTAACAAAACCTCGACCAGATGCCACTACTTCCGACAACCGCACTTTTAAGCCTTCTTTTAATTGCTCAAATTTCTCATTTATATTCATAACCATTTTACCCATTCATATTGAATGCTTTCTTATTCTGAATGTTTTCTTGTTCTTGAATGCTTTCTTATTCTTAAATTACCAGTACACTACTCCCATCGCGAAAAATCGCGATCCAGTTCCTCTTCCAGGGTAGTTTCCTCAACAATAAAATCATCCCCCCCAGCACGGTGCAAAATAAGAGGAAGTTTGGTCATATCTTCCTTATATAGGCAGACTTTTTTATTCCCCCGCTCTTCATAACCATTCATATATTTATTCAAGACTTCCTTATCTCCACCGGCAATCGTAACCACTTTCCAACGATGATCCGGACTTGATACGCCATCGGTCTTTTTAATCGTACCATCCTTAAGATAGGCATAGCAGTTACTATACCCTCCTGCCTCTGCATATTTTTCCGTCGTCAGCAAAATAGTCATCCCCTCGCCATTAAGTTCCGATAATATATGAAGAAGGTGACGGTAACTCGCTTCATTCATGAAATTAGCTGGCTCATCCAAAAGCAACAGGCGCGGACGTGCACATATTGCAGCGATCAATTGGGTGGCCTTATTTTCACTATAGGTCATGTTGAGAAATTGTTCCTTTGGATCAACCGCAAACTCTTCACATAATCGCTCCTGTAGCAAGCTGTCATAATTGGGCGATACCGACTGCCACATTGAGAGATAGGTCGATGCCGTGATTTTTTCTAAGATCACCTCATCCGGAACGTAACGAAGCCAAGAACGTTCCTCTGCTGATAATCGTTCAGCCGTCTTACCAAATATGCTTATACTGCCTGACTGTGGTTTAAGTAAACCAATGATCAAATGTAACAGGGTGGT
>JAITWD010000169.1 GCA_031285465.1 Lachnospiraceae bacterium | reverse complement strand
GTATATGTCATAGGAACGCTCCCCACGACTGGTTTGCTCTACTACTATCGGTACTAAACTCATACTATCCCTCCTTATGCTTCTTTAGCTTCATCAACCACCAGTTTCATCGCTTTTTGTACCGCCAGATCGGTCTTAATCTGCTTTGCACCCTGTTCGCCCATTCGCTCTTTAATCTGATCGACTTCCATCTTGTACGCTTCAGCCATCTTAGCCAGCTCTGCATCATATTCTTCATCATTGACCGTAATTTGTTCGGCAGCAACTACCGCCTCCAACACCAGACGGGATTTAATGCGGTTTTCTGCCTGCGGTTTGATCTGCTCCATAAACTTTTGATAGTCCGATCCGGTAAACTGGAAGTACTGCTCCATCGACAGTCCCTGCATCTGCATCCGCTGGGCAAATTCGTCGATCATCTGCTTTTGTTGGGTTTCCACCATTGCGGGCGGGATTTCCATAGAAGCGTCGGCTATGATTGCCTCAATGACAGCATCTTCTTTAGCTTCTTCACTAGCTTTTTGCTTATCTTTGCTAAGTTTTTCCATTAAATCGGCTTTATATTCTGCCATCGTATCAAATTCCGAAACCTCACCGGCAAATTCGTCGTCGGCCTCCGGCAATTCTTTTTCTTTAATCTCGAGCACCGTGCATTTGAAAATCGCATCTTTACCCGCCAACTCTTCAGCCTGATATTCTGCCGGGAAGGTTACCTTGACCTCGGTCTCGACACCAATAACCGCCCCGACCAGCTGCTCCTCAAATCCGGGAATAAATTGACCGGAACCAATGGTCAATGGATAGCTTTCTCCCTTACCGCCTTCAAATGCCACCTCATCCACAAAACCTTCGAAGTTAATAACGGTCATATCACCCATTTTGACCGGGCGATCATCTACAACAATATTTCTGGCATTAGCTTCTCTTTCCTTATTAATCGCAGCTTCCAGTTCTTCTTCACTGACAGTCATGTCACCTGCTTCTACCTTAACCCCTTTATATTTACCCAGTTTCACTTCCGGTTTCAACGCCACTTCAGCGGTGAAAATAAAAGGCTGGCCAGCTTCAATCTGTGTAACCTCAATCTTCGGAGAAGAAACGATCTCTTCGGTACACTCGTCCAATGCCTTCTCATAAGCGTCGGGAATTAATTCATTAGCTGCATCTTCATAAAAAATTTCTTTGCCGTACATCTTCTCGATCATCGCCCGGGGCACTTTACCTTTTCGAAAACCAGGAACGCTGATTTTACCTTTATTTTTCTGATAGGCCTTCTCAATGGCCTCCTCCAACTGGGCCGCCGATACCTCTATGGTTAATTTAGCCATGTTTTGTGTTAATTTTTCTACCTGTAAGCTCATTACTGTTTCCTCCTTGCGCTAAGTGCTGTGTGATCTTTGGACATTACCAAAATATCTCAATCACAGTCAATTTATGATTATAACATATGAATCCGGAAAATACTAGTATTTTTTAAGCTATTTATCTTCTTGAATTATGCCAAATAACCTGTATAATTATTGTATATTTATATTAAAACAAAACTATGTTTAACCCAAGTCATGGAGTTATTATATGAAGCAGATTAAAACAAGGCAACTTGTTCAAACAGCATTATTATTGTCACTTTGCCTGATGGGCCAGTTGTTCCGCCAATTTGGGCAATATTTCACCGGTACGATTACCAATACTACCATTATTTTAGCCGTTCTTGCCGTTGGACTGTCCGGAGGTTTGTTGATCGGTACCGTGGCTCCCTTCACCGCCATTCTGATCAGTCCTAATCCAATAATCAATGCTGTTCCCATGATACTCCCTGCTTTGATTCTTGGCAATGCGGTCATTGCGGTTTTAGTGTGGCGTTTCCGATCCAGTTCTGGATGGCGGATGGGGTTGGGTCTTATTTTATCCTCGGTTATAAAAGCAGCTTTCCTGGGAAGTGTCACCGGCTGGATTATCCTGCCGCTTTTTGGCGCCCCCCTACCAGCACCGGCAATGACCATGGCAAAAGCCGCCTTTTCCACCACTCAGCTATTGACCGCACTTACCGGCAGCCTACTCGCTTTTCTAATTTGGATACCGCTCAAAAAGTACTTAGTGAAAAACTGATCAGAAGTAGACCGTCCATTAATCGCCTCGCACAAAGAGGCTGTCACACTAATCAAATAATGTGACAGCCCCTTCTTTGACTTACGTCATAAAATACAGGTTATTTCATCAATTCTTCTTGGTTATTTCATCGATTCTTCTTGCTTCTTGATCATTCTACGAACCATCTCTCCGCCAATAGAACCGGCTTCCTTAGATGTTAAGTCGCCATTGTATCCGGCCTTCAGGTTAACGCCCAGTTCTGAAGCAACCTCGGTTTTAAACCGATTCATTGCTGCCTTAGATTCTGTAACGCCTGTTATATTAGACTTGCTGTTTGCCATATTAGACTTACTGTTTGCCATATTAGACTTGCTGTTCGCCATCTTAATTCACCTCCGTTATTATTTTCGATCGTAATCGCCCGATTTTTGTTCGTTCGATTAATTACAATCATAATAAGATCATTATGATTTCGATCATCTATTCTTCAGGATAAGCGTTGTCCAAACTACTTATCCTGAATCAGAGGTCGATTTTTGCAAATCGGTTTCTTCAACTCTCAAAGTGTTTTTTCATTGCTTATCTTGTTCATAGTATGGGCGGAGGCTTAAAAATTATTTGTGGTAAGTTTTTCTAACTGACCGCTGATCACAATCCTGTAAAGTGACTCATTTTTGCTGGTCGACTAAATACTGAATGATATCCTTGCGGGTAACAATGCCGATAAAGTGTTCACCACCGTCAATAACCGGAACAAAGTTCTGGCTCATTGCCAGATTGATCAAATCCTCCATCTTAGCATCGGCACTGACCGGCTGATTATCCCGGTTACGCCGGACATCCATGACCGATATCTCTTCCGCCTCTCTTATAGAAGCAATGCCACGATTTTTAATATCCCACAATAGATCGCCTTCGGTCAGTGTACCTACATATGTACCAGTTTTTTTATGAATGATGGGAATGGCAGCATAGCGACGATGCTCCATTTTTTCCAGCGCTTGACGCAGAGAATCGGTATTATGGAGACAGGCGACCTCCTTTTTGGGTGTTAAAAAAAATAATATGTTCATTATTATCCTCCGGGTCGGCGAATTATTTATCTTCTTAAAATCGGTTAATGGCGTTAATTCCTAAACTTATGAAAAAATTATGCTTGTGGCAATTTGGTCAGCAGCTTCACGACTCTTAAGGTACTCCACAATGGCTAAGGAAAATTGGATCGCACAACCCATCCCCCGACCAGTGATGACATGTCCGTCACAAACGGCCGGTTCCCTACTGACAGTTGCGCCATGGAGATGACCTTCGAAATCAGGATAGGAGCACGCGACACGTCCTTGCAAGATCCCGCGATGGCCAAGGATACTGGGCGCGGCACATATCGCAGCAATAGGGCGTTGCCTGGCATGAAATTCATCGACCGCAGTCATCAATGATTCGCAGGCTTCCAGATTAGCTGTTCCCTGACCACCACCAGGCAGGACGATCATTGCCAATGCCGAACCCTCAATCTGATCAATGGTCGCATCGGTCATAATGGTGATCCCATGACCGCCGGTCACTTTGCGATCGGCAGTGATTGAGATCATTTCGGTTTCAATGCCCGCACGACGCAATATATCAACCACCGTCAATCCTTCGATCTCTTCAAAGCCTTCGGCAAAAAAAACACCTACTTTTTTCATTTGCTTCACCTTTTCCTTTTGCTTACATCACTTAAATGATTGCTTGTTTCGTTTTTCCTATTATTTATTATTTGACCCCATAATACCACGGATCATTAGATAATATGAATTATAGATGTACTTTTATTTTATCATAACTGATGATGGTTGGGTAGCATCTTTTTGACCGAACATGTTATACTAGGGTTAGAACAAAAGTGCGCTTCGCGCACTCACGCGAGCAAATATCTTGGGTAGCGCAACTTTTGTTCCGCGCACGTAGCTGCGCATCGGTTTTATATCGTAGGAGTATTTTCCTATGATATAAAATATGGAAATAGGTGGAGCCCATGGAAATAGAAAAAAAATATACCATAAAGCAATTACCCGATAACCTGGAGGCCTATGATCACCATGATATAGAACAGGCTTACCTTAATACCGATCCGGTAGTGCGGATCCGTAAGGAGGACGAGACCTACTACTTAACCTATAAAGGTGCCGGGCTGATGGCACGGGAGGAATATAATTTACCGCTCAACCGTGAGTCTTATTATCATCTGAGAGACAAGGTGGATGGAAATATCATTACGAAGAGGCGTTATTTAATTCCGCTAAAGACCGTGGGGTTGACAGTGGAATTAGATGTTTTTGAACCGCCACTGGCCCCGCTGATCATTGCGGAGGTAGAATTTCCCGATTTGAAGAGGGCCGCCGATTTTATCCCGCCCGATTGGTTTTTAGATGATGTTACCCACGATGGGCGATATCATAATTCTAATCTGAGTAAGTGATCAGGGCTTAATAAAAAGAAAAAAGCGGGCACCTTTAATGGTGTCCCGCTAATCCGGCGCGGGAAACGCTTTGATCAGCGCTCCCTAAGTTTAATAATTTTCTGCTTTCTTAGCAAAATATGCCTGTGGATGGGCACAAACCGGGCAAAGCTCTGGTGCCTTTGGCCCGACATGGATGTAACCGCAATTGAGACACTGCCAAATAGCATCACCGTCATGGGAAAAAACCAGCGCGCCATCGACATTGGCAAGGAGTTTGCGGTAGCGCTCTTCATGCTCTTTTTCAATCGCCGCCACTCCGCTAAATAAACGGGCTATTTCGGTAAAGCCCTCCGCCTTGGCCTCCTCGGCAAAACGGGCATACATATCGGTCCATTCTTCGTGTTCACCAGCGGCGGCGGCCGCCAGATTCTCAGCAGTGCTACCGATTCCGTTCAGGAGCTTGAACCACATTTTGGCATGCTCTTTTTCGTTATTGGCTGTTTCCTCAAAGATATTTGCTATTTGAACATAGCCGTCCTTTTTCGCTTTGGATGCAAAATAAGAATATTTATTCCTCGCCATTGATTCACCGGCAAATGCGGACATAAGATTGGCTTCGGTTCTGCTTCCTTTTAGTTCCATAACTACTCCTCCTGACATGATTAATTTTATTATTATAAA
This sequence comes from Lachnospiraceae bacterium, assembly GCA_031285465.1. GTDB lineage: Bacteria > Bacillota > Clostridia > Lachnospirales > Lachnospiraceae > UBA935. Next base: position 969 of record JAITWD010000169.1, on the reverse strand, counting down.
CAACTTATATTATCCCGACTACTCTGTCAATAAAAACCCAATAAATTCCACTAATTATATTGAAAACAGGATAAAATAGGACTACAATTAATTTTATAATGTAGTAGAAAAGAGGATAGGGAAATATGGCAGAGGTAATCTTAGGACGGACAATGATAAAGACCAACAAAAATGGCTTCGGTGCTTTACCGATCCAACGAGTATCAGCAGAATATGCCGGGATGTTATTACGTAAAGCCTTCGCAGGCGGGATTACCTTTTTTGACACCGCGCGCAGTTATTCCGATAGTGAGGAGAAGATGGGAGCCGCACTGGCTGACCTACGCAAGGATCTCTATCTTGCCACTAAAACACCGGCTATGACTGCCGATGATTTTTGGCGCGACTTAGAGATCAGTCTGGGGAATTTAAAAACCGACTATCTTGATCTTTATCAATTCCACAATCCGGCAATCTGTCCCCGCCCAGATGATGGGACCGGATTGTACGAAGCCATGCTGTCGGCAAAAGCGCAGGGGCTCCTCCGCTTCATCGGTTTAACCAACCATCGTCTGGATGTCGCCAAAGAGGCGGTTACCTCCGGACTGTATGATACGTTACAATTCCCCTTAAGTTATCTCGCCACCGATCGGGAACTTGAGCTGGTCCAGCTTTGCCATGATCATAACGTCGGCTTTATCGCCATGAAGGGGCTGTCCGGTGGTCTGATCACTCGGGCGGATGCGGCTTATGCCTGGCTGGCACAGTATGATCAGGTGCTACCTATCTGGGGTATCCAACGCGAAGTGGAGCTGGATCAATTCCTTCTATTCGCCACCCAACCGCCGGTATTAAGTGATGAATTACAGGCGGTGATAGCGCGTGACCAGGCCGAACTAAAGGGCAATTTCTGCCGTGGCTGTGGATACTGTATGCCCTGCCCTGCTGGTATTAAGATCAACAACTGTGCCCGGATGATCCAATTGATCC